>JAGGXL010000092.1 GCA_021163085.1 Thermodesulfobacterium sp.
CTTTTAATTTATAAATTTATACTATAAAATTTTAAAATGTCAAATCTTTATAATTTTTTCTCAATACCCATAATATCTATACTACTATTAGTCATCTAAGAAGAAAACTTTTTAAAGAGCTACACTTAGTTTCTTCATTTTTAGCTAAGGTCATTTTAAAGCCTTCCCCTATCCTTATATCTATTCTTTACTATACTTATCGTTTGTTTAACCATATACTTTCTTTTCTTATATACCCCATTCCTTTTAAAAAATTTTTAAACTGATCTTGACATATTTTGAAATATGTAGTATTTATGTAACTTGAAATACTTAACAAAATTCTAAAAGGAGGTGAAAAATGAAAAAGGTATTAACAAAAGTTGTAACATTATTTTTTGTATTTGGTTTTGTTGCTTGTTCCTATGCAGCCCAAGTGTGTGGTACTATAAAGAAGATTGAAGATAACAAAATAACAATTGAGCAAGCTGATGGGAAAACAGTTACTGTTGAACTAAAAGTAGGTGACAAAATAACAATTGATAAGGGGGAAAAAGCCCAACCTACAAAGAAAAAGGTAAGAAGAAGAAGAGCTATAGAAGGTTGTTAAATAAAAAATAAAATTAATAGAGAGGGGAATCAACCCCCTCTCTATTAATTTTTAGTTATGAAAATTGATAAATTTTGTAAATCTTAATAAAATTTGGTGGCATATAAAGTTTAATAAATGATAAGGAATAATTATTCATTATGTAACAAGATTAAGAGATGTGAATATTTAGAACAAAAAGTGGTAAGTATAAAATAATAGTTCAAAGGAAGTATTTTGCTTCTCTGTTTTTATAATCTTAAATGTCTTTTAAACTCGGAAAAATCAGTGATTTAGCTAATCCTTTAACAGTAGCTATATTTTTCCTTCAATTTTTTCTGATAACTGGTTATTTTGGTTACAAATATTATATGAATTCTTCAGAAAGTTGTATTCAATGCCATGGTTCTAAGAAAAAAATGGTTGAATTAGGATATCCTCAATTTTATATAACCCTGGAGGATGTACGAAAACAAACTAAGCATAAGACAGTTTTCTGTAGAGACTGCCATCTTGGTAATGGAAGAACAAATGATAAAGAAAAAGCTCATAAAGGAATGCTCAAGCCATTGTATGTTAATGATTCAATGGATTTAGTGGAAAGAAAAGAGCTTTATGAAAAAAATGATTATGAACTTAATAGATTAGTCCCTCAAGGAGATGATGAACTTTTTAATATGATTCCTAAAATAAAAGAAAATGGTGAGCTTTATTTACATCCTGAAGTAAGAAATCTTCTATGGCATGATAGAAATCCTGAAAGTTTTAACTTCGACCCTGAAATAGCAAAAAAAACCTGTGGAAAAAGAGGTTGTCATGCAGAAGAATTAAAACAGTTTAGAACAAGTATAATGGGTAGAAATTTTAGGCAGAGGACAATGGTTAGCTGGCTTGAACCATATGGACCCCATAATTGTGGTCCATCTTTTGCTGATGTTCCACCAGAAGAAGTTTTAAAAAAAGTTGGTTTTGATTTTACAAATACTGAAAAGATTAGAAAAGAAATGAATATTTCTTTTACCAATGAGCAGGCTATGCGTAGACAGAAGATGTGTAATATTTGTCATGCTGGTTGCCTTGACTGTCACTATGCACCGAGTCGTGAAAAGGGTTCCCATGCATTCTTAAAAGTACCAGACTCCTATAGTTGTATGGGAAGAGGTAGAAGTAATTCAATCTGCCATACAGGTGCAAATCAATCAAGAAGAGGTGAAACATATATTGGTAATTTTTATTCAATTCCACAAGGTAGAAAAGAAGACATTCATTTTAAAAAAGGTATTCATTGTGTAGATTGTCATCAAATAGGCGGAAAAGGTATGGGAGACATGAAACGAAAGGCAACTTGTCAGGATTGTCATATTGAAATTGAAAGGGCTCATGCTAAATCAATTCATAAAAACCTTACATGTACTGCCTGCCATGTAACAGAAGCAGGTGGTTATCAGATTACAATATGGGGTAAGGGATATATTGGTGAAAAACCTACACCGTTTAAAAAATATGGTCTTTATTACGGAATCCAAAAGCCATTAATTCTCATGAAAGATCAAAAGGGGATATGGTTTCCTGTTAAAATATTTCCTCACAGTGTAGAAAATATTAAAAAAGATGTACCTCCATCTGGCCTTCGTTATAGATGGCCAAATGGTGAAACAAGAGATATGTATTACACTGTTGGAACTATTGATGGTCTACCTTCTGGTAATAAACATTTACTCTGGATTCAGATTGAAGAAGTTTCCCATCCTTTTGGAAAAGCCAGGGATTGCGAAAGTTGTCATCGTGATAAACAAATTTGTGTATCTCAATGGGAGTATGAAGATATTCAGGGTGCAGAGCCTTTCATAGGAGGATATAAAATTGTAGCTGATGAGAATGGTTTAAGAATAAAAAATTTCTGGCACACTAAAATTAATGTTTTACCAGGTTTTGAATTGATAGATTTTGCCTCATGGATTTATTTTACTGATAAATGGTTTATTCCTGGAAATTTTTCAATAAAAGTGAATAAGAATAAATATATTAACTATTTAAAACTTTATAAAAGTAAGCTAAATCGTCTTAAAAGACTTGAGAAAAAAATCAAAAATAAAAAGGAGAAAGAAAAATTTAAAGAAATAAAAGGAATTTTAATCCACAATCCAGAGCTAAATATTAAAATAGAAAAATTAATGGAATGAAATTTATATCAAAATATTACCACCAACAAACAGTTTTATCAGTTTCCCAAATTAAATCAATTAATTTATCATAATCGGCATCTGTTTTAGCATCATAAAGAGCAAATTCTATAATTTCATTCCCTTTTTCTTTTAATTTAGATACAATTTTTTTTATATCTTCATTTTCTGTACTTGCTTTATGTTTATAAATACACAGTATTTTCATTTTTACCCCCCTTTATACTATGCGCATTGTGCTGGTAGAGGCACTTTTAGAGGTGGTAAACCGTATACTGCAACAGCGTCACATTCTAAAATTTTTTCTAC
>JAGGXL010000037.1 GCA_021163085.1 Thermodesulfobacterium sp.
ATATAATAACAGAGTTACTATACTAAGGGAATCCATTTTTGTAAAGGAATATATATGAAAAAAGTTAAGGTTATGGTTCTTTGGGGATACGGTATAAATTGCGAGGTAGAAACTGCTTATGCTTTTAAAATTTCTGGAGCAAACCCTGAGATAGTTCACTTATCTGAGATTTTTCTTGGAGAAAAGAGAATCACTGATTATCAGATTTTATGTTTTCCCGGTGGTTTTTTGGATGGAGACCATTTAGGTAGCGCCCAGGCATGTGCTCATCGTTTTAGATTTCTTAAGATTAAAAATAAAATTTCTCTCTGGGAAGAATTGCTGAAGTTTTTAAACCAGGGAGGTCTTATAATAGGAATATGTAATGGTTTTCAACTTCTTGTAAAAATGGGTTTACTTCCTGGAGGTAATTATTTCGGAGAGAGAAGGGTATCTCTTACTTATAATGATTCAGGTAAATTTGAAGACAGGTGGGTTTATGTTAAAGTAAATCCTGATACTCCCTGTGTTTTTTTAAAAGGCCTTGAAGAGCTTTATCTTCCTGTCAGACATGGGGAAGGCAAATTTGTAGCTGAAAATAAAGAAATTTTGAAAGAATTTAAAAAAAATAACCAGATTGCTCTTTACTACATGGATCCTGAAACTAAAGAACCTACTTTTAAATATCCTTTTAATCCTAATGGTTCTCAGGAAGCTATAGCAGGGATATGTGATCCTTCAGGTAGAATATTTGGACTTATGCCTCATCCAGAGGCTTTTAATCACTGGACAAATCATCCTCGTTGGACCAGAGAAAAAGACAGAATAGCTCAAGGTCTCTATATTTTCAAAAATGCTGTGGAATGGGCTAAGGAAAATATTCTTTAATGAATTCTAAAAAAATAGTTCTTTTCTTAAAAAGATTAATAAGATTATGGAAGCAAAAAGGGATTTTAATAACATTTCTGTTATTCGCTATTTATTTATTTTTTTTCTGGTCAGCTCCTTATGTTTTAAAATACCTTCAAACCAATTATAACCAAAAATTTATTTTTTATAGCGTGTCAGAACCTCTTGTTTCTCTTCTAAAAATTTCCTTTATTTTAACTTTTATTCTTGTCTTTCCTTTTCTCTGGTACTTTTTAATCTCTTTTTTTAATTTTCTTTTTTCCTTAAAAAAAAGTTTATTTTGGTTGTTTTATCTACTGGGAATTTTTTTGTTTTATTTAGGGGTTTTTTTTAGTTATGAAGTTACTCTTCCGTATGGAATAAAATTTCTCATTTCTTTTAAAACAGAAAAAATTGAGCCTGCTATTTCTCTTGGACATTTTGTCAATTTTTTTAGTTTTTTTGTCCTTGCCTTTGGATTAATTTTTGAATTACCTTTATTTATATGTTTTTTATCTATGGCAAGAATTATAAATCCTTCAACACTTGGCAGATACAGGAAAGAAATTTTTTTTATTATTGTAGTAATTGCTGCTTTAATTACCCCTACCCCAGATGCTTTTAATATGTCTCTGCTTGCTGTTCCATTGTATATACTCTTTGAGTTAGGATTGCTTTTAAGCAAGATTTTTCAAAATTCGGAAACTTCTTCAGATATTTTTAATACTCCTTAGGAGGATATCCTGACAGAGCTTCTGATAGTGCTGCTGCTTTATCTGGAGGCATAGCACTAAGAATACTTGCAACCTGTGAACTTTTTAATTGACTTAATAGTTTTACAGCCATCTTTTCGTCCATATTTAATAACATTTCAGCAGCTTTGGATGCTCTCATTTCAGATAACGCTTTAACCAGAAGTTTAACTCTCTGATCTTGAATAGTTTTAATTTCATTAAGTTTTTTATCTATAATAGATTCCAGGTCTTTTAAAGATGCCATTTGTTCCTGAATACGTTTTTCTAAAATTTTTAATTCTTTTTCTTTTAATTCTATCTTTTTAGCTCTTTCATATAGTTTAGCTCTTTCTAAAACAAGCAATTCAGAAAATTCTGGGGGACAGCCTGAAAATACATTTTCTTCTTTTGCTTCAACTCTGTAAGCTTTGGTAGCAATTAAAGTTGCAATAAGGAAAAATTTGATTATTCCTAAGAATATCAAAAGCAAAAGGAAGTTTTTAATCTTTAAAAATTTACGCATGTTCTCTTCCCATTCTTAAAAGTATCAAATCGTCCATTTCTCTGTAAAATTTTTTTATGTTTTCTATATTCCATAATTGTTGAACTTTATTTTTTGAAGTTTCCATTAATTTTCTATCCTTATAAGTTTTTTCTAAAAGAGCAAGGAGGTTTTCAAATTCTTTTTTTTGCATATCAATTTTTTGTTTTAATTTATTTTCAAATTTTGAGCTCTTCTCTGCCAGAAACAGCCTATATTTTAGTTCCTCTCCATTTAAAATACGTTCCTTTTCTAATGTAGAATAACAATTTTTTCTAAAAGAAATAATTGCTTCTTTTTCTTTTAACAATTTTTCCAGATTTATTTTACAATTTATCACCCTTATTTTAGCCTGTTCTTCTTGCAGGTATTTATACCATGTTAAAAGTTTTAAGACTTCTAATTTTCTTTTCATATCTATTTATTTAAAACTTTTTTTAGTAAGTTTATAGAATCTTCCAAAGGATAGCGTTCTTCAATAGATTGTTTCAAAAAGTTTTTCAAATCTTTTATTAGAGAAATAGCTCTATCAATTTCTGGATTAGAACCTTTTACATAGGCTCCTATGTTTATAAGATCTTCGGCCTTTTTATAAGTAGCCAGAATAGCAATAGTTTGATAGGCTAAATTTAGATGTTCTTGAGAAACAATATCTTTCATTACTCTACTTATACTTGAAAGAATATCAATAGGAGGATAATGTCCTTCGTGAGCCAGGTCTCTTGAGAGAACAATATGTCCATCTACAATACTTCTTACTGAATCTGCTATTGGATCATTTAGGTCATCACCTTCTACCAAAACATTGTATATCCCGGTAATATCTCCTGCACCGATTTTAGGACCAGCCCTTTCTAAAAGTTTTGGAAGCAGGGCAAATACCGATGGTGTGTATCCACGAGCTGTAGGGGGTTCTCCAGAAGCAAGCCCTATCTCTCTGCCTGCCATGCAAAACCTGGTTAAAGAATCCATGAGAAGAAGAACTCTTTTTCCTTTATCTCTAAAATATTCGGCTAAAGAAGTTGCATAATAGGCTGCTCTTATTCTTATTGAAGGAGCTTCGTCAGAAGTAGCTACTACAACAACAGACTTTTTTAATCCATCTTCTTTAAGATCTCGTTCTATAAATTCTCTTACTTCTCTTCCTCTTTCTCCTATAAGAGCAATTACATTCACATCTGCAGTAGTATATCTTGCTATCATTCCAAGAAGGGTGCTTTTACCTATTCCTGAGCCTGCCATTATTGCGACTCTTTGTCCCCTTCCTATAGTTAAAAGGGCGTTAATAGCTTTTACTCCCACATCTAAAATATCTTTAATTGGAGCCCTTTCTAAAGGTTTTAAAGGTTCTCCATAAAGGGGATAATAGTCTGAAGCCTTAGGCTTTCTTTTATTATCTAAAGGCTCTCCCAGAGCATTTACTACTCTTCCTAAAAAGTCTTCTCCCACAGGAGCATAAGAAGCACTTATAGGAAAAACCTTAGCACCTACTTCAATTCCTCTTATATCTCCTAAAGCAGTAAGTAGAAGTTTATTATTTTTAAAACCTATAACTTCTGCAATTAAACTTGCATTCTGTCCCTCAATTTTACACAGATCTCCCACTTTTAAAAAGGGACCACTGCTCTCAATAGTTAACCCTAAAAGTTTGGTTACATGACCATAAATATCAAAAGGAATTAATTGGGACAATTCTTTTTTGTATCTTTCTAAGCTTTTAATCTTCATCTTTCACAAGTGTTTCTAAAAATTTTTTCCATCTCTTTTCAAATGTTGCATCAATAACTCCTAAGGAAGTTTCAATAAAAACACCTCCTTTTGAGATGGATTCGTCAGGAACAAGTTTAATCCTCTTAGAAGGAGCAATATATCTTGATAAATTTTTTTCTAAAAATTTATATTCTTCAGGATTTACTTTTATATTTAATTCTGTTCCCTCAGCAATGTAATTTAAAGCCTCTTTTATAATTCTTATAGGAACTTCAGGGTCTATTTTAATTTCTTTTAAAACAAATTTATTAGCTATCTCCAAGGCTAAATTTAAGACCTCTCTATCCATATTTATGATTAAATTTTGTACTTCGTTTTCTAAATTTTTCAAAAATTTTTCTATAAATTGTATTTTTTCTTGGAAATCTTTTTTTAAATTTATTTCAAGTTCTTTATATTTTTTTTCTGCGTCATTTTTACCGGTTTCAAATCCGTCTTTATATCCTTTTTTCTGTCCTTCTGCATAACCTTTCTCAAAACCTTCTTTGTAACCCTTTTGAAATATTTCTTTTTTTATTTTTTCTTCTGAAGATTCAAGTTCCCCCCCCTTTTTATTTATATCTATTTCAAAAAAAGATTTAAACATTTCATTTTTTATAGGACTTAGATCTGGCGTTATAATAGAAATATCATTTAATTTTTTAGTTTTTAAAACTTTAGACAAATTCCTCTTCTCCTCTTGCTAAAACTATTTTACCTTCTTGTTCCAATTTTTTAGCTATTCTGATGATATTTTGTTGTGCTTTTTCAACTTCTGTTATTCTTACAGGGGGCATCATTTCTAATTCTTCTTTTAATAAGTCTGCAGCGCGTTTACTCATATTTCTAAAGAATTTTTCTTTTACTTCTGGGGATGCACCTTTTAGGGCTAATTTAAGATCATCGGTTGAAATTTCCCTGAGCAAGGTTTGAATAGCAAAATCATCAACTTTAATGAAGTCTTCAAAGGTAAACAGATATTTTCTTATTTCTTCAGCTAATGCCGGATTCTCGTCCTCTATTTCTGTGAGAAGTTCATCTTCCAATTCTCTACCTGCATGAGATAAGACTTCTGCAGCTCTTTCTGGTCCTCCTATTTTTTTACCTAAGGCTCCTCCTACACTTTGGAGTTCAGCTTCCAAAGAATTGCTTATCTCTTTTACAATTTCAGGATCTACTTTGTCTAAAAGAGCAATTCTTAATAGCACTTCTCCTCTTATTCCTTCGGGAAGGAGTTGTAATACTTGTCCAGATAAAAAAGGGTCAAGGTGAACCAGAATAATAGCAATAGTCTGAGGATGTTCATTAGAGAGAAAACTTGCAATAGTTTTTGGATCGAGTTTCCTCAATTTTTTAAAAGTTTCGGGACCGACCTCTTTTTTAATCTCCTCGTATAAATATTTTCCCTTATCTCCATAAGCTTTTATTAAACTTTGTTTTAAAAATTCTTCAGGAGTAACATTAATATCCCCTAACATTTCTTTAGCTTCAATATTAGCTTCTTCTAAAACTTTTCTAACTGCATCAGCAGGAATATATTCAATTTTAGCCATTTCGATTCCTATTCTCTTGATGTCTTCTTCGTCTAAATGTTTATACACTTCAGATGTAAATTCCTCCCCCATAAGCATAAGAAAAATAGCTGCTTTCTGTGGACCTGTTAGTTTATTAGGATCTATTTTAGCCATTTTTAATACCCAGCTTCAGAAAGAGCTTTTTTCCTTTCTTCAAGAGTTTCTTCTAAAAGCCATTTTTTAACAAGCATGGCAGCCTTTTCAGGTTGACTTTTTATAATTCCCAAAGCTATCTCTTGAGGCATCGGACCTACTTCTTCTTCCTCAATAATAGGTGGTGAAGGGAATTCTGGTCGGGCAGCAGGGGCTTCAACAGGAACAGGTTTGGGTGCAAGGGCTTTAATAAGCGGTCTTACAACGAAGATAAATATTAAAAGCAAAACCCCAATCAGTAAAATAGGTTTATAAAACTGTGCAACATAATCCTTAATTCCGGGTTTTGGCATAGGCATTTTTACAAATTTTTTAGTTTGTACTTTGATTTCATCTCCCCTCTCAGGATTATAACCTATAGCACCTTTAACCAAGTCTTCAATCCATGAAATTTTTGCAGTAGCATTTTCACCTAAGGTATTTTTATCAACCAATACCGCTACACTTATTTTTTTAATACTCCCTGGAGAAATTTCAAGATTTTTTATTTTTTTGCTTACTTCATAATTCTTAATATTTCTTTTTTTTAAGTATGTTTCTCCCTGAGTCTGAGAAGAGGTTGCTTCCATTTTTTGAAGCAGTGTTCCTTTCACACCTGCTTCTCCTCCTTCTTGAGGAGTTTTACTTATTTTTTGCTCCTCTTCTGTTTCTTCAGAAACAACAGCTATACCTTCAGGATCATAGACTTCTTCCATAATGCTTTCTTTATCAAAAGAAAGTTCTACCCATACCTGAGCTATAGCTTTCCCGTATCCTAAAGCTCCTGAAAGAATTTCTTCTATTTTATTTTTTAAGTGTCTTTCAATTTTTTCTTTATAAGCAAGTTTATTAATTGGTATTTCATCTTCTTCAGAAGGAAGATGAAGGCTTTTTCCAGTATTAGCGTCAATTATAGTTACATTTTTAGGCTCAAGTTTGGGAACAGCTCCACTTACTAAATTAATGATACCCTTTATTTGAGAGGAAGTTAACTGATACCCTGGTCTCAACTCTATTAATACAGAAGCTTTTGGAGGCTTTTCTTCTTCTATGAAAACAGTTTCCTTAGGTAAAGCAAGATGAACTCTTGCAGATTTTATCCCTCTAATACCCATAATAGTTCTTGCAAGCTCACCTTCTAATGCTCTTTGATAAGTCACTTTTTCTTGAAATTCTGTAAGCCCCATTTTATCTTTGTCAAAAAGCTCAAATCCTGGTCCAGCTCCACCAATTAGTCCTTTACTTGCCACTTCCATTCTAACTTCAGGCACTTTATCTTTGGGAACATAAATGCTCCCATCCAGTTCCACTTTGTAAGGAATTCTCTGTTCCTTCAGATATTGAACAATCTGACCCGTGGTCTGCTCATCAAGTCCTCTATAAAGAAGTCCCCAGTTAGTTTGATTGTATAACCATATACTAAGGACTAAGAGCAAAGTTATACCTACAGTACCACCTATAAGTAAAATTTTTTGCCTTTGGTCCAATCTATTCCAGAAGCTTTTCAATTGTTCAAAAAGTGTTCTCAAATCCATATTCTTCTCCTTGAGAACTTACTTCTCAAAAAACTAAATTTGCATTCTCATAATCTCTTGATAAGCCTCAAGAATTTTATTTCTAACTCTTAATAGTAATTTAAAATCCAGATCAGCCTTAGAAATAGCAAGAGCAACTTCTGTGAAATCTACATCCTCCCCTTTGGCTAAAGCCTCTAACATTCTTTGAGCTTCTTTTTGAGAGGTGTCAATCTCTTTTATTTTTTCAAAAAAAAGGTTCTTAAAATCTAAGTTATTATTTTTAATGGATTTATCTTGTAAAGACGGTAAATTTCTAATTTGAAGAGCTAAATTAGAAATTTTCATTTTTTAACCCCCCTTTATTTTAATAAATCTAAGCACCTGAGAATCATACTTTTTGTGGTAGAAAGGACACTTAGGTTTGCTTCATAAGCTCTTCCTGCAGAAAGGAGTTCTACCATTTCAGTAATCACATCAACATTAGGATATTTTACAATTCCTCTCTCATCAGCATCAGGATGCCCAGGATCATAAATTTCCTTAAAAGGTGAAGGGTCATCAGCAATTTTTTCTACCTTTACTGCTTTTAATTCAGGATTTTTTTCAGAAATAGGAACAGCTTTTAAGACCACAACTTTGGCTCTGTAGGGACCACCTTCAAGTGTCCTTGTTACTTGAGAATTAGCAATGTTTGTTGCTGCAATGTTTAATCTTATTCTTTGAGCCAGAAGCCCACTACCAGTTATTTGAGATATTTTAAGTAGATTCATAACTATCTACCTCCTTCAGTAATTGCTTCCTTTAGTCTTTCTAACTCCTTAGAAAGTGCTTTGAGTGTTGTTTCATATAATAATTGATTTTCTGTAAGCTGAACCATCTCTTCTTCAAGATTAACATTATTTGGGGTTCCTAAGGTTTCTTCTTCGTAAGTTTTTATCAGCTCATTTATGTCTTTTCTGAATCCTTTGAAATGTTTAGGATGTGTGGTTTTAAGAAGTCCCTCTTGAGAAAGATAGCTTTGCATAATTTTTTCAAAAGGTATATCCTTTCTTCTATATCCAGGGGTATCAACATTGGCTATATTTGAGGCTAAAAGAGTGTGCTTGTGTGATCTTATTTTTAAAGCTGTTTTAACAAGATTAAAGGTTTTACTAAAAATGCCTAACATAGGATACCCCTATAATAAACCTTCTTTTTCGTACTGTTTAAGTTTATTTCTTAAAGTTCTAACAGTAATTCCTAAAAGTTCAGCAGCTCTTGTCTTGTTTCCTTTGCACATTTCCAAAGCCTTTAAAATAGCTTCTCTTTCAAGTTCTGAAAGAGGTTTTATTTCTGTATAATTTTCAGCAAAATCTGTGCCAGTATTTGAAGAGTAAGAGTTATAAGAGAATGGATTTGTAAGATGTTCCAGATCTATTAAATTTTCTTCACAGGTAAGAACCGCCCGTTCAAGCATGTTTTTTAATTCTCTAACATTGCCGGGAAAAGAATAATTTTTCAGAAAAGAAAGAGCCTTATTTGTGAAACTTTTTATATTTTTATTGTAAAGAGAGGAAAATTTTTCTAAGAAATAAAAAGCCAGAAATTCTATATCTTCTTTCCTTTCTCTTAATGACGGAATTTTGACAGTAATGACATTAATCCTGTAAAAAAGATCTGCTCTGAAACGACCTTCAGCAACTTCTTTTTCTATATCTCTATTAGTAGTGGATATAAGTCTTATATCTACTTTTATTGGTTGATACCCACCCAATCTATCCACTTCTTCTTCCTGAAGAACTCTTAAAAGCTTGCTTTGAAGATGTGGATGCATCTCTGTAATTTCATCTAAAAGAAGGGTGCCCTTATCTGCAAGCTCAATTTTCCCTTTTTTTCTAAAAGTTGCACCAGAAAAAGCCCCTTTTTCATATCCAAAAAGTTCAGATTCCAGAAGAGATTCAGGCAGAGCTGCACAATTTATAGCTATAAAGGGTCCGAATTTTCTGGGACTTTTTTGATGGATATATTTAGAAAGTAACTCCTTTCCTGTTCCTGATTCACCTATTATAAGAATAGGAGCTTTACTGGAAGCTATACTTTCCAGTTTTTTAAGTATTTGCAACATATAAGGGTTTTTGGTGAGAAAAACTTCATCCTGCCAGAAAATCCTTTTTTCTTCCAGTGCATAAAGAATAGTTTTTTCCACAATTTCAAAAGGTGTTGAAAGAAGTTTAAAATCGTAAGCCCCTTTTTTAATAAACTCTATAGCATCTTCCAGATCAGCTTTTTCAGCTAAGAACACAAGAGATTTTAGTCCTGATTTAAAAAAATTATCAACTATAGAGGAATTTTTTGTTTCTTCATATGAAAGCTCATATACCATTACATCTATAGAAGAAGGAATTTTTTGAAGATCAAATTCTGACTTTTTAAAATATAAAACTTCCAGTCCCCGTTCTGAAAGAGAATTTCTAAGCAGTTTAACTTCTGTACTATCTCCACATAAGCATATTTTTCCTTTCATAAGCTTTTAATATTAAAAAACCATTTGGTGAGTTTTTTCTATAAGATACTTCATTTTTTCATAACTTTTGGCAAGTTCATTTTCCAGTGAATTACCCTGTGTTAATTCACTCCATATTTTTGTAGAAGCCCTGATATTTCCTATGTTTTCTAAGTAATAAGCTTCTAACCATTTTATCTTTGAATTGTCAGGGAATTTCTTTTTAGCATACTTTAAGGTTTTTTCAAACAAATTTTGATCTTTGTAAAAGGTTTCCAGAAGCAAAATTAAATAATCATCAGCTTTAGCATTAAAAAAAGGATGGTTTGTATACTCTAAAGCTTTGGCATAATTTTTTAAAGAGAGAGCCCTATCACGGAAATATTTTAAAACCTTTTCTTTAAACCTTTCTGGTAAAGAGGACTCTAATGCCAGATTTAAATAAATTTCACCCTTTTTTAAGTCGTTCTGCATTTCATGAAAGGCTTTTAAATAAAAGTAATAGGGATCCCTTTTTAAGGTTTTACTGCCTTTTTTGGTTAAAAAGCTAAATATTTCTTTAAACAAACTTTTTTTATCTTCCTCTAAAGCCAGCACCCCTAATCTGAGTAAAACCTTAGAAATAAGATCTCCTTTTCCTCCTGTTTCGTAAGCCTTAATAAAACAATATGAAGCTTTGGTATAAAAGTTATAATCAAAGTAAATATTTCCTAAGATGTAGTAAGCTTTTCCACATTTTGTTATTTTAAAAAATTTCTTATCTTCTTTTTCTATCTGAACAATTAAAGAAGGATTTCTTTTTTCAGAACTTTTTTCAAATAGCTGGCTTACACTTTCACAGTAATAC
>JAGGXL010000055.1 GCA_021163085.1 Thermodesulfobacterium sp.
AATTAATATAAAATAAAACGAATAAAAAAACTATCAAAATTTTATGAAATTTCATAGTATTTTACACAAAATAGGTAATACTCCCATAATTAAACTAAGAAATATAAAAGTCAAGTCATCTGTAGAGATCTGGGGTAAGTTAGAGAGTCAAAATCCCGGTGGTTCAATAAAAGATAGACCCGCACTTTTTATGATTGAAGAAGCAGAAAGAAAGGGGCTTTTAACTCCTGAAAAAACCGTAATTGAAGCTTCAAGTGGAAATACAGGAATAGGTCTTTCATTGGTATGTGCGGTAAAAAGATATAGATGTATAATTGCTATGCCTGAATCAGCTTCTATTGAAAGAAGAAAAATTATGCAGGCTTTTGGTGCAGAAATACTTTTAACTCCTGCAGAAAAAGGAACAGATGGAGCTATAGAGACTGTATACGAAATTTGCAGAAAAGATCCAGATAAGTATTATTGTCCTGATCAGTTTAATAACGATGCAAACTGGTTAAGTCATTATAAAACTACTGCTCCGGAGATTTTAAAGGACACAGAGGGTAAGGTTACTCATGTGGTTTGTGGCCTCGGGACAACAGGGACAGCTATGGGAATTGCAAGATTTGCAAAGGATAAAGGGCAACTTTTTAAAGTTATAGGAATAGAGCCAAATCCAGGACATAGAATACAGGGTTTAAAAAATATGAAAGAATCTTATTCACCAAGTATATATAGAAAAGAACTCCTTGAAAAAGTTATAAATGTTGATGACGAAGAAGCATTTTATTGGACAAGAAAGCTTGCTAAAGAAGAGGGCATTTTTGTAGGTATGAGTTCAGGAGCGGCTTTAGCCGGGGCTTTGAAACTGGTAGAGGAAATAGATGAAGGTTTAATTGTAGTTATATTTCCTGACGGAGGAGAGAGGTATCTCTCAACACCGCTTTGGAGTTTTGAAACACATGAAAAAGAAACACTAAAAGAAGCCGATCTTGTTATTACCAATACCTTTTCAGGGAAAAGAGAGCCTTTTTATCCTTTAGATAACAAAACAGTCAAAATTTATACCTGCGGACCAACTTTAAATACAAAACCTCATATAGGACTTTATAGAAGGCTTATTACTGTGGATATTCTAAAGAACTACCTGAGATTAAAAGGATACAAAGTTATTCATGTTTTGAATTTAACAGATTTTGACGATAAAACTATCCATACTGCATTAGAGAAAAATATAGATTTAAAGGAATTGACATCCCAAATAGAGCAGGAGTTTTACAAGGATTTAAATTGGTTAAGGATTGAAAGAGCAGATTTTTATCCAAAAGTTAGTGAACACTTGGAAGATATGAAAGAGCTTGCTTTGAAAATACTGGAAAAAGATAAGGCTTATGTAAAATATTCAAGCCTTTATTTTGATATTTCGAGATTTCCTGAATATGGAAAACTTTCCAAAATAGATTTGAAGTATCTTAAGCCAGGAGCTACCATTGACCTTGAAGAATACGATAAGGAGGAACCTTTTGATTTTGCTCTTTTAAAGAGGGTTCAAATTTTGGAATTAAAAAAAGGCTACTTTATAGAAACTCCTTTTGGCAAGGTAAGACCTACATGGCATATACACTGTGCAAGCTTGGCTTTAAAATACCTTGGAGAGGAAATAGATATTTTTACAAGCGGAAGCGATCTGATTTTTCCTCACCACGAAAATACAAGAGCTGTTGCTAAGTCTTTAACAGGAAAGGAACTTGCTAAATACTGGATTCACTCTGGATTGGTATTCTATAAAGGAAAGAAACTTTCTTCTGAGAATAAAATAACTGTAGAAGATATAAAAAATAAAGGATTTTCAGGCAGAACTTTAAGGTTTTATTTTCTGAGAACCCATTACAGGAATAGATTTAATTTTAGCTGGAAGGGCCTTGAAGAAAGTTCCAAAATTTTGGAAAAAATAGATAAGTACATGGCCTATTTAGTAGCAAGCCCTCAAAAGGAAAGAGATTCAGAGAAGGAAATATTGTGGCAGGCTTTAAAAGAATTTAAAGACAGCTGGAAAAAAGCATTAAAAGAAGACCTTAATACCCCTGTGGTAATTTCTGAGTTAATTTCATTTTTTAAAAAGATTTATCCTTACTTAAAAGAGGGAATACCTTTAGAGTATGAAGAAGAAGTATTAAAAAGTTTTAAAGAACTTAATAGAGTTTTAAAAGTATTCAGATTTCCTGAGGTTGTGGAAACAGGGGAAGTTTTGGAAAAGGTTAAATTAAGGGAACAGGCTAAAAAAGAGAAAAATTATGAATTAGCAGATAGAATAAGGAATGAGCTGGAAAAAGAAGGTTTCCTAATATTTGATTTTCTTTCAGGTACAAAAGTAGTTTCTTTAAAAGAGAATGTATGACAAGAGCTTCCCAGATTCTTTACGAGATTTATGAAAGTCTTTATTCTTATTTCGGGCCACAAAACTGGTGGCCTGCAGATACACCTTTTGAAGTTTGTGTGGGAGCTATTCTTACTCAAAATGCAAACTGGAAAAATGTTAAAAAAGCTACAGAAAACTTAAAAAAGAAAAATCTTTTAGAACCTTTTAAGATTTATGAAACTCCTGTAGAGGTACTTGCTCAAATTATAAAACCGTCGGGATTTTATAATATTAAGGCAAAAAGACTTAAAAATTTTGTTAAATTTTTGGTGGAAAAATATCAAGGAAATCTGGATGCACTGTTTTCTAAAGGACTTTACGAGGCAAGAGAGGAGCTTTTTAATGTAAAAGGGCTTGGTAAAGAAACTGTAGATAGTATTCTTTTATATGCTGGAAATTTGCCAATTTTTGTAGTTGATGCCTATACTTACAGGATTTTGAATCGTCATCAACTTATGCCCGATGAGACAACTTATGATGAAATTCAGGCTTTATTTATGGAAAATCTTCCTCATGACCCTAAACTTTTTAACGAATTTCATGCCCTTTTGGTTGCCTGTGGAAAAAATTTTTGTAAGAAAAAAAATCCTCTTTGCACCTCCTGCCCTTTAAACCATCTTCACACTACAAAGATTTTGTAGTTTTTGTCAAGCTCCTGAATTAGTTAGTCGTAATTTTTGGTCATTAAAAATTTCTTA
>JAGGXL010000091.1 GCA_021163085.1 Thermodesulfobacterium sp.
CAGGAAATCAAAAAACCCCTGCTCATACAAAGTCTTACGAAGGAGAGCCACTTAATTCTGTAAAAATAGAAACTATTGTAGAAGGAATAGGGATTGACTTTGTGAAAGTGGTTGATCCCTATGATTATAGAAAGACTGTTAAAATACTTAAAGAAGTCAAAGAATATATTTCAGAAAGTGCAAAACCAGCTGTAGTTATTTTAAGACATCCCTGTGTTTATACTAAAGAGGGACTTGAGAAGAACCCCAAAAAATCTGTTTCTATTAGCGAAGAAAAATGCACAGGGTGCAGATATTGTATATCTGAATTTGAATGCCCGGCTTTGCAGTGGAATGAAAAAAAGGAGAAGGTTTTTATTGATAAAACACTTTGTATAAATTGTGGATGTTGTATTTTTGTTTGTCCTAAGAAAGCCATTTCTGAGGTTTGAGTATGAAACTGGTAATTCTTGGTAGAGGGGGGCAGGGAGTTCTTTTTTTTTCAAAAGTTTTAGCTCGAATAGCAATTGAGGAAGGTAAATCTGTTAAAACAACTGAAATAAAAGGTATGGCAAAAAAAGGTGGTGTGGTTGAGGTGCAAATGAAAATCGGAGAAGGATATTCCCCCAGGGTTAAAAGAGGCTCTGCAGATCTCGTAATTTTGTTAAGTCCTGATTTGAAAGATTACGGAAAAACCTTTGGCAAAAAAATATTCACTTTTAGTAAAAAAGAGATAGAGAGGGCTTTGAAAGAGATTCCTTTGAGATATGTTAATATATATTTACTTGGTATATTTCTTGCAAAAACTAACATTTTTGATATAGATAAAGCTGTAAAAGTACTGGATGAAAAAAACAAAAAAGCATTGTTAAAGGGGTATAACTATGTTCAATCCAGATAAAGAGACCTTACCAAGAGAAGAAATTGAAAAACTTCAGCTTCAGAGGTTGAGGAAGATCTTACAATTTCTCAAAAATTCCCGCTCAAGACTTAAGGAAAAATATAAACATGTAAACCCTGAAGATATAAAAAGTCTTGAGGACTTAAAAGAGCTACCCTTTACTACCAAAGACGAATTAAGAGACTGTTATCCTTTTGATCACATAGCAGTTGATATTTCTAAATGTGCAAGAATGCATATGAGTTCTGGAACCACAGGGACACCAGTGATTAATATTATGACCAGAAATGACATTGTCCAGTGGGGCGAGATTATGGCAAGATGTCTTGCCTGTGCAACTTTGACACCAGAAGACAAAATTCAGATAATGCCTTCTTTTGGACTGTTTAATGGAGGTTTTGGATTTCATTACGGAGCTGAAACTCTTGGTTGTTTCATTGTGCCAGCAGGGCCTGGAAGGTCTCTTATGCAATTAAAACTTATAAAAGACCTTGAAGTTACTGCTTTTGGAGCTATAGCAAGTTATCCTGCAAGATTAATAGAAGTTGCAAAGGAAAGAGGTTTTGATTTCAAAGAAACCAAGCTCAGGGTAGCAATTCTGGGAGCAGAAACTTGGTCTGATGAATATAGAAAACGCATAGAAGAAGAAATGGGTATTAAAACCTTTGATATTATAGGAATGACTGAAACAGGTGGAGTAGGGTTTGGAATAGATTGCCCTGCAAGAGCAGGAATCCATGTCTGGGAAGATCATTATATAGTTGAAATAGTAGATCCAGAAACTGGAGAGGTTCTTCCTGAAGGAGAGGAGGGAGAAATGGTAATTACTACTTTGACCCGGGAGGGATTACCTCTTATAAGATACCGTACAAGAGATATTACAAGAATTGTTAGCAAAGAACCCTGCGCTTGTGGGAGAACTCATCTTAGGGTAGATCGTATAAAAGGACGCTGTGATGATATGTTAAAGGTAAAAGGGGTTAATTTTTATCCTTCTCAAATAGATGCAATCTTGATGAAATATAAAGGACTTTCTCCTTATTATCAAATCGTGCTTGAAACAATTAAAGGAAAAGATGAAATAACTATAGTAGCAGAAAAAGTTCAGGGTGGTCTTTCTGAAAAGGAATTAGAACAGCTTGATCTGGAATTATACGATTTTCTTGGTTTTCACTGTAAAATTCAAATTGTTCCAGAAGGGACAATTCAACGAGTTCCTGGTAAAGCAGTAAGAGTAATAAATAAGAGGAAAAAGTAATTTATCGTAAAGAATTCAAAAGTTGGCTGGGGGAGGTGGATTCGAACCACCACTAGTGGATCCAGAGTCCACCGTCCTGCCGATTAGACGATCCCCCAAAGACTATAAATTATAATAATAGTTAAATATTTAATAGTTGTCAAGAGTTTAATCTCGGTTTAGCTTTTGATTTTATTGAGTTCCTTATCTATTACAAGAGACACAATTCTCTTTTGACCTCTTAGTTTTAATATATCAATTCCGCTTTTTAATGTATTTAAAATATTTTTTAACTGAGGCTCTGTTTTCGGATCAAGTTGTGAAGGATCATAAGAGATAACAGCTATATAAGGAGAATAAACAGTATTATATTTTTGATAAAAGGTTCTTTCTATAATTCTTAAAAGCTTTCTTGCGACTACCATAGCACCAAATAAAGGAGTTTCTGGCAAGATTACAGCGAACTGTTCAGGTTTAGAAAGTTTGGCTACTATATCAACTCTTCTCAAATTTTTTAAAAATTCTTGTGCCAAAAGTTTTAAAATGTTTTCTTCCTCCTCCACCCCGTAAAGCTCTGTAATTTGAGAAAATTTATCTACTTCTATTAAAAGAATGCTTACAATTCTTCTATATCTTTTAGCCCTTAAAAGTTCTTCTTTTAATCTTTTTAAAAAGTAGGACTCGTTATAAAGACCTGTTAGAGGGTCTAATATAGAACCTTCTTCGAGCTTATTCTTTAAAGTTTCTATTTCTTCAATAAGAACTTCTTTTTCTCTGGTAACTTTTGCTAGTTCATCCTGATACAATTCTATAAGATTTTCTTCTTTTTTCTTTTGCTCTTCAAGCTTTTTAATCTGTATTTTAAGTTTTTCCTCTTGCAGTTTAATCCATTTAGTATAGGGAGTGAGAAGATAGTCTTTGTAGTTAAAGATTTCATAAAAAACGTTTGTCCATTCAGGAAGAGAATCCAGTAATTTTTCTATTTGGGAATCGTTTAAGTTAAAATAGGTTTTGCCAAAGTTTTTGAAATTTTTAAATTTTCTTTCCCTTTCTACACTAAAGTAGCAGCCTACACCGAGGTCTATAAAATTTAAAAATTTAACATCTTCAAAAATTTTAGGAGGAACATCCTCAGGTAAGTCAGGGAATTGATGATGATAGCGAATGTTAAGCACAAATCTTCTGGGGAAATTGTAGGATTCAAAATATTCGCTCCCTATGGTAGCATGGTCAACTTCAAAGACTTCTCTTTCTGCCTGACAAAGGGTTTTGCCCAGTTTTTTGAGTTTAAGAACTTTTAAATATCCCTCAGGGAACAAAGAATATAGAACAATTATGCCAAAATCCATAAGATACGAAGAGATATGTAAATGGGAAGGATAAGCTTCAAAATTAAAAGCACATATAAAAGAAAAGCAGAGATTGGCAATAGCTCTTGCCCAAAACAAAGAAAAGCTGAATTCATTAAAGGTAACTTTGCTTAATTTTGTAGAAACATAACTCAAAACAAGAATTTTTACCATATCTTCCCCAAGAATTAACAAAGCCATCCTTACATCTTGAACAGGTGGGTTGTCTTTTCTATATTTTGGCTGATTAGCTACAGAAATAATAAGAGAAGAAAGCTCTGAATCTCGATTTATAAGTTCCAGAAATTCTCTTTCTGATTTTAATAAAAGAGTTTCTAAAATCCCTTTAACTGTTTCAGGAAGAGGGATTAGCGTTTTTTGAGAAAGTTTTAACAGTCTATTTATCTCTCCCATTTTTCCTTATTTAGGTTAAAATAATTTAGTTAAAATAATAGCATTAATAATAGCAAATATTTTTTGTTTTTGAAAGAGTTAAGATAGATTTTGTATCAGAAACGATATAAAGGAGGGAAAAATGGGTGAAGAAAAGCTTAAAGAAATGATTCTTGATATGGCAAAAAGGGCAAAAATAGCTTCTAAAGAGCTGGTTACACTTTCTTCTAATACAAAAAACGAAGTGTTAAAAAGAGTGGCTCAAAAGCTAAGAGAAAAAAAAGAAGAGCTTAAAAAGATTAATGAAAAAGATGTAACCCAAGCAATAAATCAGGGACATACACGAGCTTTTATTGATAGATTAACTCTTACAGATAAGATTATAGAAGGAATGGCCAAAGGATTGGAAGAAGTTGCTATGCTTCCTGATCCAGTTGGAGAGGTAGTGAAGATGTGGAAAAGACCTAATGGACTATGGGTTGGAAGAATGAGGATACCACTGGGTGTAATAGCTATGATTTATGAAAGCAGACCCAATGTTACCATAGATGCAGCTGGACTATGTTTTAAGAGTGGAAATACAGTAATTTTAAGAGGAGGAAAAGAAGCTTTAAATTCAAATTTAGCCTTGGGAGGAATTTTTAGAGAAACTTTAAAGGAGTTTAATATCTCAGAAGATGCAGTTCAGGTAGTCCCAACCCCGGATAGAAAACTTATGGAATACATGTTGGAACTGGAAGAATATATAGATCTTGTTATTCCAAGAGGCGGAGAAGGACTTATAAGATTTGTTACAGAAAAAGCAAGAATGCCGGTTATAAAGCATTATAAGGGAGTTTGTCATGTATATATAGATGAAGAAGCAGATCTTAAAAAGGCAAAAGAGATTGCAATTAATGCTAAATGTCAAAGACCAGGGGTTTGTAATGCGATGGAAACTTTACTTGTTCATAAAAATATTGCAGAAAAAATA
Source organism: Thermodesulfobacterium sp. (assembly GCA_021163085.1). Taxonomy (GTDB): domain Bacteria; phylum Desulfobacterota; class Thermodesulfobacteria; order Thermodesulfobacteriales; family Thermodesulfobacteriaceae; genus Thermodesulfobacterium. Next base: position 4,833 of record JAGGXL010000091.1, read on the forward strand.
TTACCAGATTTAGCAGAAGAATATAGAAAATATGGAGTGGAATTAAGAGGATGTTCTGAGACATTGAAATATATACCCTGGATAAAGCCAGCAACAGAAGAAGACTGGTATGCAGAGTATCTGGACTTAATTTTAGCTATCAAAGTAGTAGAGGATATAGACTCAGCGATAGAACATATTTCTAAGTATGGAAGTAACCATACAGAGGCTATAGTAACAGAAAATTATTCAAAGGCCATGAAATTTTTAAAAGAGGTTGATGCCAGTGTAGTTCTTGTTAATGCTTCAACAAGGTTTAATGATGGTGGAGAATTGGGACTTGGAGCAGAGATTGGTATTTCAACAACAAAAATACATGCTTATGGTCCTATGGGACTTGAGGAGTTGACTACAACAAAGTTTATTGTTTTTGGAGATGGACAAATCAGGACTTAAAAAAATAGGTATCCTGGGGGGGACTTTTGACCCTCCACACCTTGCGCATTTAAGAATAGCAGAAGAAGTAAGAGAAGCCTATCTCTTAGACAAGATTTTTTTCATCCCTGCAAGTGTTCCTCCTCATAAGAAGAACTACACCGTTACTCCTTTTAAAGATAGACTGAAAATGGTAGAGCTTGCAATTCAAAGTAATAACTTTTTTGAAGCTTTAGATATAGAAAAGGATATAATACCTTCCTATACTTTGAAAACTTTGCAGAAATTAAAAGAGACTTATCCTGAAGTAGAAAAGTTTCTTATAATCGGTTGGGATAGTTTTTGTGAATTTGAAACATGGTGGAATTATGAAAAAATTGTAAATTTTGCAAATATTATAGTGATCCCGAGAAGATTAATCTCTTGGGAAAAAATTGAAGAATATTTTTATAAAAAGGTCAAAGAACTTTGGGCAGAAGAAGCCTTTAACAGAGTATATTTTTTCAAAATAAAAACCTTTGATATTTCAAGCACACTTATAAGAAATTTGTATAAAGAAGGAAAATCTATAAGATACCTTGTTCCAGATAGTGTGTTTTTTTATATTCAGGAAAAGGGTTTTTACAGGTCATGAGAGGAAGTGTAAAAGCTGAGATTACTCCCATGTTTAAGCAATATTTTGAAATCAAGAACAAATACCCTGATGCTATCTTGTTCTTCAGATTAGGAGATTTTTATGAAATGTTTTTTGAAGATGCAGAAACTGTAGCCCCACTTTTGGGGCTTGTTCTTACCAAAAGAGAAGCAGGCAAAAATTTAATAGCTCCTATGTGTGGAATTCCAGCAGATAAAAGTTCATTCTACATTCAAAAGCTTGTTGATATGGGATTTAAAGTTGCTATTTGCGAACAGGTAGAAGACCCTGCAGAAGCAAAAGGTCTGGTAAAAAGAGAAGTTGTAAAGATATATACTCCTGGACTGCTTGTAGATCTTGATTCACTTTCAGAAAAAGATAAAAATTACCTGGCAAGCCTTTTTATAGAAAAAAAAGCAGGTTTAAGCTTTTTAGAGCTTTCCTGTGGAGAATTTATTTTCACAGAGCTTCAAAAAAATGCAATACTTTCTGAAATATTAAAAAGAGAACCAAGAGAGATAATATTAAATAAAAATTTAGAAAATTCAGAAATTGTAAAGTTACTAAAACAAAACCTTCCCAAAGTGCATTTAAGTTTTGTAGAGCTAAGCTTTTTTAAAAAAGAGCTTTATTTAGAATATTTTGAGAAACACAGGTATGAAGAGGGACTTAAAGCAGCTAATGCAATTTTGGAATATCTGAAAATTTATCAGCCCCATCTGGTAGATAAAATAGAACATCCACTATTTTATTATCCAGAAGAGTTTTTATTCTTAGATGAATCCACAAAGAGAAACCTTGAATTGATAAAAAATCTATGGGACGGAAGTGAAAAATTCTCTTTATTTTGGGTTCTTGATAGAACCCAAACTCCTATGGGAGCAAGATTATTAAAAGAATGGATACTTTATCCATTAAAGGACATTAAAAAAATTCAGCAAAGACAGGAGATAGTTAAATTTTTTGTAGAAAATAGATCTCTAAGAGAAGATTTAAAGAAAGTTTTAAAAAAAATTTCAGATCTTGAAAGGTTAAGCACAAGATGTGCATTGAAACTGGTTAATCCCAAGGAACTGAGATTATTGAGAGGAAGTTTAAAACACCTTCCAGAAATAAAAAAAATATTAGAAAAAGAAAAACCCTTTAAATATCCTAAAAAACTAAAAGAAATTTTAGATAACATAGACGAATTTTCAGAGCTATACACAATCTTAAATGAGTGGCTTGTTGAGGATCCACCTCCAACATTAAAAGAAGGAGGAATAATAAAAAGAGGGGTTAGTGCTGAACTTGATGAACTTATAGATTTAAAAGAAAATGCTATTTATTATCTTTCTGAGCTGGAAAAAAGTGAAAGACAAAAAAATGATATTCCTACTTTAAGAATAGGGTATAACAAAGTTTTTGGGTATTATTTTGAAGTATCTAAAAGCTATCTAAAAAAAGTGCCTTCATATTTTGAAAGAAAGCAAACTTTAACTAATGTAGAAAGATTTATAACTTCTCAACTAAAAGAACTTGAGAACAAAATTCTTTCTGCTGAGGAGAAAATAAAAAACTTAGAATACGAGCTATTTTTGAAACTAAGGGAGAAAGTTGCTTCGTATAAAGAAAAGCTTCAAAAAACTGCAAAAGCTTTGGCAGAGCTTGATGTTTTTATTTCTTTATCTCAAATAGCTGTGGAAAATGATTATGTAATGCCAGAAATAGTTGAGGAACAGATTTTTGAGATAGAAGAAGGAAGACATCCAGTTTTAGAAAAGATTCAGGGTAAAGAAAATTTTGTTCCCAATTCTTTGAAAATGAATAAGGAAAAGGCTCGATTTTTGATTATTACAGGACCAAATATGGGTGGAAAGTCCACTTTTTTAAGACAAAATGCATTAATGGTTATTATGGCTCAAATGGGTAGTTTTGTTCCTGCAAGTTTTGCCAAGATAGGTGTTTTTGACAAAATTTTTACTCGTGTAGGAGCAGGAGATGAACTTATAAGAGGAAAAAGCACTTTTATGGTTGAAATGAGTGAATGTGCATATATTTTGCAAAATGTGTCTTCAAAAAGTTTGGTTATTCTTGATGAAGTAGGAAGAGGGACAAGTACTTTTGATGGAATGGCACTTGCCTGGGCTATAGCAGAAAACCTATATCAAAAAGAAGCCTTTACACTGCTTGCAACACACTATTTTGAGCTTATAGAACTTGCAAAAACTTATTCAGGAATAAAAAATTACCATGTGGCAGTTAAAGAGTGGAACGGAGAAGTTATATTTTTATACAAAGTTTTACCAGGAGTTGCTAATCAATCTTATGGAATTGAAGTTGCTAAATTAGCGGGAATTCCTCAAGAAGTGGTTGACAGAGCAAGGGAAATACTTTATAAATTAGAGAGCAAAAATTTAAAGGAAAATAAAGAATTAACAGTATTCCCTAAAAAAGTTTTACAATTATCCATATTTGAAATGACAAATCCTGTAATTGAAAAAATCAAAAGTCTTAATATAGAAGAAATGACCCCAATTTCAGCACTGAATTTTCTTTGGGAGGTAAAAAAAGAATTAGTAGCAAGAGAAAAAAAGGAAAAATAAATGAAAAAAATTATCAGCTATATCCTTATTGCGATATTACTTAGCTTCAATTTTTTTATTTTTAATCCTTTAGAACTTCCGGCTGTCTCCTCAAATAAAAAAGCCAGTTCCATAAGCTACATATATTATCGAGTAAGGAGAGGGGACACCTTAGAGAGGATAGCGAGGAGATATGGGACAACAGTCAGTCAATTGAGGAAATGGAACGGACTGAGGAGTGATAGGATATATGTGGGGCAGAGGCTGAAAGTAGGTGTGAGGGAGGAGAAGGGGG
>JAGGXL010000170.1 GCA_021163085.1 Thermodesulfobacterium sp.
CAGTAATAAATAAGGTCATATATCTCCTCTTTCTCATTTTTAAAAAAAACTTTTATTCTATCATTATATGGTTCTATCTTTTCTATATCTGTTGCCATAAGAAGTGTTAATTTCCCCTGCTTTTCTTTCTCTTTTAAGTTTTTCAAATTAATCTCATTTATTCTAAAAAACTGAGGTCTTCTATAAGAAAGAAAAACTTGATTTGCTTCACAAAGAGCACATGCAACTTCTGCTGCTGTATTTCCTCCACCAACTACTAAAATTTTTTTATTTTTGGGCATCTCAATGGGAGGTTCAAAAAATACTTTATTTTCAAGTTCCTTAGGTATTGGATAAGAGGGTCTATTGGGTTTTCCAAAAATACCTATAGCTATAATTACATATTCTGATAAAAATTGGGGGTTACCTTTTACAAAAATTTCATATTCTCCATTTTTATTTTTTATTCCTGTAACTTCAGATTTTAATCTAATATCCAAGTTCCATTTCTTTACCCAATTTTCTATTCTCTGAAGAAAATCTTCTTTAGTCTCTGTTTCAAAAGAACATATTCCTAATGGTTTTATACCCTTTTTTCTAAAATTTGCGTCTACTCTTTTACCTGGTTTGTAAAATTTTACTATAGTGTTACAAATATATTCTGATCTTTCCAGAATCACTATAGGTTCTATATTATTAGCCTTTGCTTCTATAGCTGCTGCAATACCTGCTGGTCCTGCGCCAATAATAGCAATTTTAACTTTTTTCATAAATCCTCCAGTTAATTCAAGTCTATCCCATCTGTAAAATTAAACCTCTTTCATTTTTAAAGAAATAAAAAGCATACATCTATCTCTGTATAGAGAGTAGCCCTGAGGATTTTTACACCCTCTTTTTTTAGTTCTACATATTTCTTAAACTTCTCACACCAGACTTTCTTATTTCTGTTTTTTTCTTTATTTTTAATTATCTCTTGATTTCATCTTTTTGCTCACTTTAAACTTCCAACCATGATTCTGAAAATATAGTTTCTCCTGTTAAAACCTTAACGGTTTTGTATATTTCTATTTCCTTGGGGGAAAGATTTTGAGTATCTATTTCTTCTCCTTCCATTATCCTGTGCACAAGTGAAACCCATTGAGGATGTTTACCCTTAGTAATTTCTATCAGTTCTTTATCGTATATATTAAGTATCGCACTATAAAGATTGTATTTCATAAGCATCATAAGCATAACCCTGTTTAAACAAGGCCTTAAATGTGGAGCTACTCCATTGGAAACATTTGAAAGACCTACAATTGTTTTAACTTCTGGTGTAACCTCTTGAAGCATGGAAAGAAAGTGAAAAACCTCTTTAACCTGTTGAGCTCCAAGAGTTATAGGAGTAAGAACAGGATCAATCCATATTTTCTCATTTGGTATATCGTATTCATTAAGTTTTCCCACCAGATCTACTGCAAGGGAGGCTCTTTCATTGGCATCTCTTGGAAGACCTGACTCTCCCCATAAAAGTGCAACTACATCACAGCCAATTTCAGCAGCAAAAGGTGCAAGTCTGTTTAGTCTTTCAGGATGAATAGTAATGGAATTTATAAGCGCTTTTGAGGGCTGTTTTGAAGTTTTAAGCCCTGCTATCATTGCATCTGGATTTGTAGTATCAAGTGAAATAGGAATATCTACCACCTCTTCAACAATTCTTACAATCCAGGGTGCCAGTTCTTGAGCATCCTTTTTTGCTGGTCCTATATTTAAATCCAAATAATCTGCTCCAAGTTCAGCACTTTCCTTAGCTATCTTCTGAATAAGATGTGCTTGCCGTTCTTTTATGGCTTTCCCTATCTTTTTTGACATTATATTAATATTTTCAGCTATACAGACTAATTTGTAATTGTAATTACTTTCCTTTTTTTTTTTTGCCTGTTTTTTCTCTTCTATTATCTCTATCTTTTCGGTTTGCTCCGTTGATTTAACTTCTATGCACTTTTCTCCTTCAACTTGTGTCACCTCTATCTTTTCGGTTTTATCTTCTTTTTTTAATTCTTCTGCAAACTTTTTAAAAATTGATGGTATTCCACTTGCTTCTCTTGGTCCTACAATAATTTCCCACCCAAGCAATTCCTCCTCAAGTTCTCCTTTTATACCAGCTAAGTATCCGGGAATAATGAGCTTCTTGTGTTTAATTTTTTCTTCAATCCCACTTTTTTTAATAAACGGAGCTATGGTATCAGCTCCAAACTTACCAGCTGCCCAAGCTGTAAGAACTGATAAACCATCTGTATCTTTTATAAGAAGCCAGGTTGGAACCCTGCTTGTCTCAATTTCACCATTTACAATAAAATAAGTAAGGGCAAAGTTACAAGTTATAGCAACTAAAGAGTTCTCGTCAGGACCGTTTATAGGATAAATACCCTCTTCCACAACAAGTGGTTTTTGAGGATCTGTATATATATTCATTCTTTCTACTAAAAGGTTAAATAAAGCTTCTGGCTTTAGATCCGAAAGAATAATAATGCTACTGTATTTACAAATAAGTGCACTTGCAATGAGTGCCTCAAAAAGATAAGAACTTGTATAACGACATGGAAAAGTTATAACCGGAAACCCAAAAGGTTTAAATCTGTTCTTAACAGCTGCTTTTCTTATAATTATTAAATCTTCAAAAAGTTCTCTTACTCCTTGAGAACCTGGATCAAGAACAAGCTCTTTCAAACCCGTTTTTAAAGCCTCTTCAGATAATTCATGAATTTCATCTAAGCTTTCACCTATTATGGTAAGAGGTGTTTGAGTCTCAATAGAAAGCTTGGCAAGTTCTTCAAAATTTTGAGAAGTGGCACTGTAAATCAAAGGTTTAAAATCTTTACATACTTCTATAGCCTCTTTTAGTATTTTAGCCTCTGAAGAAGACAAAACTAAAGCTACCCAGGGAAGTTCACTTCTTACTTTTTTGACAATTTCTACCAGTTTGCCTCCGTTTCCTTCATCTTGTAAAAATAAAATCTCAGGTTTAAGGGTGATTCCTACTCTTTCCCATTTCAGTTTTTTATAAAGCTCTATTCTCCTTAAAATTTCTTCTTCTTGCATTTTTGTTGAAATAAAAGTTCCTATAAGTGGAGGGTTTTCAAAACGTTTGTCATGTCTGAAAAGGACACTTTCTCCACCCAGAAAATAGGTATATTCACCTCCACCGAGTTTTACTTTTTTAACAGGTGGAGCTGAAGCTTCAGCAATTTCTTCTTTAACTGCGGGGTCAACATAAGGACAGGCATTTATATCTGCCTGACCCGCAGCCACCTTCATAGCGAATGCCATACAGGTAGAAAATCCACATTCTTTGCAATTTGTCTTAGGTAACTTTTTTAAAATCTGAATCCCTGTAAGTCCCATTTATATTTCCCCTTTTAAAATTTACATAATAGGTGGTAATTTAAGCACTGGATGATTTACTTTTTTTATCCAGCTAATAAGTTCTTCCTCTGTATTAACGGTGGTCTCATCTGCAATCTTTTCCAGAAAATCAGGGATACCCAATTCCTCTGCTCTTTTCTGAAGTTTTTCTCTTAACTCTTCTTTTAATATCTTGGGCATCCAAACAATTCTTAAAAATCCATCTTCTGCAGAAATAAACTTTTTGGAAGTTATGTATTGTTTGGAAATACCTAAAAATCCTGGAGTTACATTTCCTCCACCTACCATTCCTGCAAGAGTAGAAAATTTAAAACCAATTGGGGTTTCTTTTGTAAACTCTCTATTTACTATAATTATTCCATTAGATCTTGCAGAAACAGCTGCAATGGCTTCCATACAACCACATACAGTCATCGGATTATTGACTATGCTATACAAACTAACTTTTTCTACTGTGCCTTTAGAAGCTTTTTTAACAAACTCATTTACTCCCTCAAATTGACCCAATTTTAAATCAATAGGCTTTCCTTTTAAAATTGGCTGATTTGGTCCGGCAGGGTTAATCTGATAATAAGCTCTTCCATCAAGCCAGCTATAAGCTCCACAAGGTCCTCCTCTTTCAGGAGTAATTACACAAACATGAGTAGGGGCAAAACTCTGACATAAAGTGCAGGAATAAAATACATCTATATTCTCATCAACCATATCTGCAAGCCTTGCATCTCTTTTTTCATATATACCTTTAGCTATTTCCAATATTTCTTTCACCTTCTCCTCATCTGTATAAATTGTAACCTGACACTTGTCTACTATTGCACTAAAATCTTGTTTAATTCTGGCATATAAAATCTTTCCAATATGTTTAAAAAGGAAACCCTTTTCAACAGCTTGTTTGCTGATTCTAATCCATACTATATTTCTCTGCCCCATATGCATAATTCCTTGAGCATAATTGATAAAATAATGAAACTGCCTTTCAATAATGGGTTCAAAATCTTCTTGCATGTTTGCACCAGCCACTTTTACTACTATAGCAAGAGGCACTCTATAAGGTGGTCCCTTCTTGTCAACTTTGGGGAGATCAGAAATTTCATGACCCACGGCCTCTATTTCACCATCTTTTATATCTTCAAAAGATGTAGATATTAAAAGTTCTACTGCAGGGCTTTTCCCTCCACCACATTCTAAAAACAGATCTTCTTTTCTAACTCTTTCTCCTTCAAAAGCAGG
>JAGGXL010000047.1 GCA_021163085.1 Thermodesulfobacterium sp.
AATGTTTGAAAAACATATCTTATTTCATTTTGAGGAATAATGATAATAAGCAACTCTCCTTCTGAAAAATTTGGGTCTTTTGAAGATTTTAAAAGCAAGATTTCTTGGTCATTTAAAATTTTTAATGAGCCTTTTAAAAAGTTTTGTCGATAAAAAATTAATGCCTTTTCCAAAGTTTTATTTAGGTCAATTTTTAAAGGCTGAGGGAGATACTTGAGAGAGCTTAATTGAACATTTCTGGTCAAAACAGAAATTTTTAGTTTATTTGAAAGATTTATTTTATCCATAACATTTCCCTTAGATAAGTTTTTCCAGATTTGTATATTTAAGATGTAAAAGGGTGGATCCTTTTTCTTCAAAAAAGACTTTAATTTTTTCCGAGCTCAATATTTCTATAACTTCTCCCACTCCAAAATGAGGATGTTTAACCATATCTCCTACCTTAAACTTTTTACCATTCTCTGAGGGTATATTTTCGGTTTTTTCTCTATAATATTCAAGCAAAGATGAAGGAACTTCTTTTATAAAACGGGATAGTTTAGCCAGGGTTTTTCCTTCATCAGGGATATAAACTGTCATAGGAGCAATAAGAAAAAGGTTTTCTCTTGCTCTGGTAACTGCTACATAAAAAAGTCTTCTTTCCTCTTCAAGTTCCTCTTCATTATTTATGCTGTAAATAGAAGGGAATCTACCTTCTATAAGAGAAATAATAAATACAGTATGCCATTCTAAGCCCTTAGCAGAATGCACAGTTGAAAGAACGAGAAAATCCTCATCCTTAACAGGCTTTTCTACATCCGAAATTTCCGGAGGCTCTAATACTAAATCAGTTAAAAATTCTTCCAGAGTGTCATACTTTTCTGAAAGAGCTATAAGACCCTCTATATCTTTTTCTCGTTTATAATAGTCTTCATAGTAAACCCTTTCAAATACAGGTTTATAAAAATTCCATACATTTAGAAGAGTTTCAGAAGGTGAAATTTTATTTTTCCACATCTCATTTAAAAAAACTACCAGCTCTTTAAATTCTTTTAAAAGAAACTGAAAGGTCAGCTTTTCAAGTGCATGAGGTATATTTGAAGAATTTTGTTTTAAGTAATTGATAATCTTTTCGGTGCTTTTTGGCCCTATACCTTCTAATAATAACAAAACCCTATGCCAAGAAAGAAAATCTTCAGGATTGCTTATGATTTTTAAAAAGGATACAAAATCTTTCACGTGAGCAGATTCTAAGAGCTTTAATCCACCATATTTTAAAAAGGGTATGCCTCTTTTAGTTAATTCAACTTCAAGGTCAAAAGAATGATAAGCGGATCTAAAAAGTACAGCCATTTGAGAAAGTTTTACCCCTTTTTCTCTCAATTCTAATATCCTGTCTGCCACAAATTTGCTGGATTCTGTTTCGTTTTTGGCTTTAAACAACACAGGTTTTTTACCTTCTTTTTTGAAGGTAAAAAGATTTTTAGTGTATTTTATTTCTGAATTTGAAATAATTGCATTGGCAAGATCAAGAATTCGCTGGGTACTTCTATAATTTTGTTCTAACTTGATAATTTTTGTATCAGGGAAAAGCTTGGGAAATTCAAAAATATTTTTGTAGTTAGCCCCTCTGAAACCATATATACTTTGAGAATCGTCTCCCACTACCATAATATTTTTATGTATCTCCCCCATATATTTTATAATTTCTCCCTGAAGAATATTTGTATCCTGATACTCATCAACCATAATGAATTCAAATCTTTCTCCCACTTCTTTTCTTACCTGTGGAAAATTTTTTAAAATTTCAAGCCAGTTTAGCAAAAGATCATCATAATCCATTAATTGATGTTCCCTTTTGTAATTAATATACTCTACAAAGAGTTTTTCTATTTCGTGATAGTGATCAAGAAACTGTGGATACTCGGAAGTAAGAATTTCTTCAAGTCCTTTTTGTTGATTTATCATTTTACTGTAAATATTTGCCAAAGTATCTTTTCTGGGGAATCTTTTTTTTCTTTCAGCCAGTCCCAGGCTATTTCTGAGTAAGTTTATTAAGTCTTCGGTATCGCCTCTATCAAGAATAGTAAAATTTGGTTTGTATCCAAGTAAATGTCCATAAAATCTTAGCATATACTGACAGAGGGAGTGAAAAGTTCCTCCCATAATTCTGTCACAATCCATTTTTAGAAGACTTTCTGCTCTTTTAATCATTTCTTTTGAAGCCTTGCGAGTAAAGGTAAGGAGGAGTATCTTCTCAGGTGGAACTCCCTGAGCTACAAGATAAGCCATTCTACAGGTAATGGTTCTTGTTTTCCCAGAACCTGCTCCTGCTATTACTAAAAGAGACCCGAATACGGTTTTTACAGCTTCAGCTTGAGCTGGGTTTAATTCCCTCAAAAATTCCAAATTTTTCATATCATTAAATTATAAACTTCATAATCCAAATTCACAAGTATGCTTATAAACTTTAATTTCTAAATCCCCCTTGAAGAAAACAAGGAAAGATGTTAACTTTTAAAAATAAATATTTGGAGGTAAAAATTAATGCCTGATGAAATAAAAAGTACTTTGGAAATAGCTCTTGAGAAGGCAGAAAAAATTGGCAAAGCTTCTAAAGAAGAACTGGAGACTTTTAAGTTAAAAGAAGAAGCTCAAAGGCTTGCAGCCAAATTTCTAAGAAATGAAATCTCTAATTTTGAAGAAAAGGTTAAAGAATTTTTGAAAGATAAAAATCCTCAGCAGAAAAAAATTATTTATCAAGGTATGGTGGATGTGTTTTTAAAAAATGTAGTCCTTCCAAGTTATGAATATCAGCTGGAGGACATTAAAAAGACTCTTGATGGATTGCAAACCCTTTTTAAAAATGTTCCAGAACTTTCAAAAATTTGTCAGCAACTGGAGAAACTTATTAAAGAGTATTACACCCATAAGGAAGCTATTTATAATGAACTTGTAAAAAGATTTAATACAAGTATTGAAGCGTTAGAAAAAACTCTCTCTGACCAGTTAGGAACAGAAGTTAAGGTTTCTGTAGAAGAACATCCTCAATTTAAAGAAGAATGGAGTAAAATAAAAACTAAACTTGACGAAGAATACGGTAAACAGCTGGAATATTTTAAAAATATATTTAAAAAGATAGTTTCCTAAAATGTTAAATCTTCCCTCAAAACTTTTACTCTATCCTCAAACCTTTATTCCCTCTGAAATAGCTACCAAAATTTCCCCTTTAGTCTTAAAAATTGTTGTGATAAAACTTCCTCGAACCTTGGAAATCATGGAAACTATCTATAAAGACCTTTCTTTTTCCTGGAAAGAAGTTGTAACCTTTCTTGAGCTTAAAAAAGAAATAAAAGTAAACTGGGAAAAGATTGAGAAAGAAGTTAAATCTATAGAGGAATGGGGTTTAAATTTTAGAACTCCAGAAAATCTTAAATATTTCAGCCAATTTAAAGAAACTCTTGAAGATTCTCTGGAAGAGGTGTTTCCCTCATTTAGCAGAAAAAGGGCTAAGGAAAAGAGTGACGAAGAGCTTAAAATAAAAAGGGCGCTAATTCTTCTTTGTCTGGCTGAAAATCTTGATTTTAAGCTCTATGAAGTTGAAAAATCACTTAGGAAAATGGATAAAAAGTATAATCAGATTTTTGAGGAAAAAATAATAGGAGAAGATGAAACCTTTGAAAAAATTACAAATATTAAAGAACCATTACAAATGTCTTTTTATAACAGAGAACTACCGAATCTTAATTTAAGGATTTTTGCTTGGAAATTAATTGGTAAGTATTTGGATTGGGATTCTGTTTTACCTTTGAACGATATTTTAATTACTGACAAAAATTTACTTGAAGAGTGGAAAGAAAAATTTTCTTTTGAAGAGGAAAAGGTTTTTAATGAAGAAATAAAGTTTTACAGGTTTAAAACCTCTATTTTTGAGATGTTAGAAATATCCGAGGTTAATTTTTCAGAATCTTCTTCAGAAACAGGGGTAGTCTTCCTAAATTTTTAAATGATTGAAATTTATTTTATTGTTACAGCTTTTCTGGTTTTTCTTTCTATGGTATTTACTGCAAGTGAAGCAGGAATATTTTCTCTTTCTCGAATAGAAATTGTCTCTTTAAGAAGTTCTGGGATTCCAGAGAAGTATTTCCAAATGCTAAAGAACCCTGAAGAACTTTTAATTGTTCTCATAGCAGGGAATGAAATTGTAGACTATTTTGCCAGTTTTTGCATTTCAAAAGGTTTTACCAGTTTGTTTTCACAAGAAGGAAAAACCATTGCTTTTGTAGTTTTTGCAATAATTGGATTCTGGTTAGGAGATTTTTTCCCAAAAGTTGCAGGATTTAAATTAAAAAGTTTGCTAATTTCTAAACTTTTTTACTTAAATTACTTATTTTACAAACTTTTTTATCCTATAAGAAAAATTTATACCTTTATTTATTCTGCTTTGGAAAAGAGATTGCCTTATACTCCTGTTTATCCTCACACTTTTTCTCCGGCTGAACAAATAATTCTTTATATGCTTGATGAGGCATATAAACAGAAAAAGATCACAGAGAAAGAAAAAGAATTTATTCATGGTTTATTCCTTTCAGAAAAGACACCTGTTTCAGCTATTCTTACTCCTCGCTCAGAAATTGTGGCGTTTAAGGATCAAATGATAACTGTAGAATTTCTTGAAAGGTTAAAATATCTCCCTTACAACAAGTTTCCTGTTTATAGAGATACACTTGATGATATTATAGGAATTTTATATGCCAAAGATCTTATTAAGAGTTTTTCTTCAGAGATTTTAAACAAAAAAAAGCTTTCTGATTATATAAGACCTCCCTATTTTATTCCTGAGACTTTTAGGGTCAGGGATTTGCTTTTTGAATTCCAGAAAGCCCAAGTAAAAATAGCTCTGGTAATAGATGAATATGGCATTTTAAAAGGCCTTGTTACCCTTGAAGACGTGCTTGAAGAACTTTTTGGAGAAATTTACGAAGAGAAAGAGATTAAGGTTGAACCTATTCAGAAGATAGGAGAAGGTAAATGGTTGGTAAATGGAAAGGTACTCTTAGAGGAACTCAAAGTTTTGCTTGGAATAGAGATATTGGAAGAAGAATTTCAGGATATAAAAACACTCAATGGATTCCTTTTGGCTCTTTTTAAAGAAATACCCAAGGAAGGAGATAGCATAGAATACGAAGGTTTTAAATTTACTGTGAAGAAAATAAAAGGAAGAAAAATTTTTTGGGTGGAGATAGAAAAAATAAATGATTGAAGCTTTAATTTCGTTTTTGTTTTTTCTTTCTGGTGAAGCCTTTTTTGCCTGTAGTGAGATTGCTTTTATATCTGCAGAAAGGGTACTTATAGAGGGGCTTTCCAAGAAAAACATAGGTGTCAGAGTTTATCTTAAGTTCTGGCACAATCCTGAACGTCTTTTTACTACAACCCTTATGGGAATTACTCTTTGTGTAGGAGGAAATGGTATATTTACTTCTTATTTTTTAATAAAAAGTCTGAGTGGAACAGGTATTTTTATTTCTTCTACATTTTTGCCATTTTCCATGATTATCTTTGGACAAATAATTCCCAAAACCGTAGGAAGAAAATTTGCTTACCCTCTGGTTCTTTATTTGATGCCTTTTCTTTATTTAATATCCTTTCTTTTTTCTCCTGTAATTTTTCTTAATACCAAACTGGCTAATAAAATCCTGAAATCAAAAGAAACAAAAAATCCACTTTTTTTAACCAAGTTTAGAGAGATTTTGTTAACTTTTGTTCGGTATGAAGAAGAGATAGATTTAAAAGAAAAAGAGCTAATGCATAAGATTGTTGAGTTTTCTAAAAAGAGGGTTTCCCAGGTGATGATACCTTTAACTCAGGTAAAAGCTTTGCCAATAACAGCTACAGTAAAAGATGCCATAGAATTTAGCAAAAAATATAATTTTTCTTATATTCCTCTTTATGAAGAGACTGTTAATAATATAAAGGCAATAGTTAAGGTTCAGCATCTTGTTGGTAAAATTCTTTTTGAGCCTGACAAGCCGCTTAAAGATTTTAGTTCAAAACCTTTTTTTGTGCCTGAAGTTGCTCTGGCCCATGAAATTCTTTCTCAGCTTCAAAAAAGTGGTATAGAGCTTGCTGTAGTTGTTGATGAATACGGTTTTACCACTGGAATCATAACTATAGAAGATCTGGTAGAAGAGGTTCTTGGAGAATTTAGAGATGCTCTTGATTATTATGTTCCCGAATATAAAAAGATTAGCGGAAACATATATAGAGTTAAAGGATATATAGAAATAGAAAAACTTCAGGCACTTGGAATATCCATTCCTCCGGGAGAATACGAAACTTTAAGTGGATTTATTTATTTTATAACAGGAAGAATTCCTAAAGAAGGAGAAAAAATTTACTATAAAAATTTAGAAATAGAAATTGTAAAAGCAACTCCCAGAAAGATAGAAGAAGCGATAATAAGAATTAAAAAGTAATTTTTACTTTTTGGAAATCCTTGAAAAAGGCGGTGTCCTTTAATAGTGGTTTAAAGCCCTCAGTGGTTGAGAGATTTTTTATTTTCCATTTCAATTTTAAAAAATCCGAGGTTATAAGCCCTTCTTTTTTATCTTCTACAAAGGAATAATAAAAATAGGTTTTAATAAATTTCCAGCTCAAGTTTTTTCTTTTTAAACCTAAAAAGTAAAAGGGCAGGTTTTTAAGCTCTGAATGATTTGTAAATTTTATCAGATAATGTTTCCTATGGTAGAGGTCAAAAATTTCTATGAGGTTAAAAGAAGAGATTTCCCATTTTCCGTATCCCAGTGCAGTATGAAAAGGAGATTTGAATTTTAGGTAAATAAAGTTTTTCCCCGCCTGAAAATCGGCATATCCGTTGAGAGTTTTTGTCTGATTACTTTCAAAAATATAAATTTGCCACCATATAGTTCCCTGATAAATCTTTTCTGAAGGTTTTTTAATAACATGAGGTACTTTATAACAACATTCAGAGAAAAAACACAGAACAAATAAAAAGAAAAGTTTACTTAATATCCTGGCAGTTTTTGGCCTTATTTTCAATTCTTTTTTTATCCTTTTTATGAATGGCTGCTTTTAAAGCTCTTTGATATAATTCACAGGCTTTTTTCTTGTCTCCTTTTTTGTGGTATGCATCTGCAAGGTGTTCAATAATTACTGACTCATCTTCAGAGAGCCTGTTTACAGCTTTTTCTAAGTACTGTATGGCAAGCTCTAAGTTCCCCTTTTTGTAATACAACCAACCTACACTGTCAAGTATGTAAGGGTCAAGTGGACGAATTTGTAGGGCTTTGAGAAGCAATTTTTCTGCTTCTTCAAGATTTTTTCCAAGCTCAACATAGCTGTATCCTACAAAATTTAATACATAAGGATCTTTTGGATATTTACTTAATAGAGGTTTAACAAAAGCCAGAACTTTTTCATAGTTATTTAAACAAGCATAAGCTGAAGCAAGGGTTAAAATCATGTCAAGATCTTCAGGAAAAGCTTTAACCCCTTCTTCTGCATATTCAATTCCTTTTTCGCACAAATCAAGAGTTTCAGCCCAGTTAGACAAAAAAATGTAGTGATTTTTGGTAAGGGGATGTCTTTTAGAAAAGTCTTCCAGATACTTAATGGCATCTTCTTTTTTTAACTTTTTTAATATATCTCCTATTCTTGCTGAAGCTTCATAGCTCCATTCATTGTCAGATAAAAGTTTTTCGTAAATCTTTAGGGCTTCTATAAATTTATTTTGCTTCTCTAAGGAGTATCCAAGGAAAAAAATAAGCTCTGGAGTATGTTTATTTTTTTCCAGGTACTCTTTTAAAAATTTTTCAGATTTTTCCCAGTTGGCTTTTTCAATATAGAAACTCAGTAAAAGTTTTATGAAATCTTCATCTTCGGGATATTTGGTTACATAGGACTTTAATAAATTTTCAATTTCTTTAATATCTGAAATTTCATCTAAGAATTTCAGAACCTCTATCAAAAGGGTCTTATTTTCTGGAGAAAGACTTAATGCTTTCAAGTAGGCTTTCTTTGCTTTCTCTATTTTCTTTTGCTCTTTTAAAATTCTTGCCTTAAATACCCATGCTATATAGTTGTTTTCGTTGATTTTTATAAGTTTATTTAAATTAGTAAGAGCTGAATTCCAATCTTTTTGGTCAAGATAAATATTTACAAGAAGGGTTAGAATAGTTTCATCTTCAGGAAAAAGTTTTATATACTTTTCCAGAACCGAGGCAGCGCGAAGAGGTCTATTTTCCAAAATATATACTTTTGCTAAAAATAGGTTGAATTCTCTATCGTCTGGATGCTTTTTAAGAAGTCCTTTTAAAATGGCTTCGGCTTTTTTTAGCTCTCCATTTTCTAAATAAAAAGAGATTAAAGTTTTTTTGAGATATAGGCTTTTTTTATCGTTTTCTATTGCTTTTTTTAGGAATTTTTCTGCAAGGGAAGGATTTTTTTCATTCATAGCAAGCAAGTAGTAGTAATAAGCCTGTATTTTGTTTTCGGCAAAGGAACTGAGATATCCTGTTAGTAAAAAAAACAGAACAAAAAGACTAATCTTTATAGGGTAGGGCAAGGGGATAGTAGTATGCATCTGGCAGTTTCTCCTCGAGGAATTTTTTGAGTTTTTTTATGATTTTTTCTTCTATTTGTCTTACTCTTTCCTTTGAAATTCCTAATTTTTGGGAAAGCTCATGTAATGTTTTAGGATTTTCTGCAATGAGTCTTTCATGAAAAATCACATAGTCTTTGCCTGTTAGTGTTTGAGCAAATTCTTTAAGCAATCGTTTAAAGTTGTTTAAAATTTCTTCTCTGGCATAAGAATCTTCAGGAGTGGGTCTGTTATCTTTCAGAAAATTTGCCAGAGTATCTTCTGAATCGTGAGAAATAGGGGCTTCCAGGCTTAAATCCTGAGTGAACATTCTCTGCTCCATTTCCTCTACTTCTTTTTCCTTAACTCCAAGCCTTTTTGCTATTTCAGCAGGAGTGGGTTCAAATCCGAGAGCAGAGAGCTTTTCCTTTTCTTTTCTCAATCTATAAAAAAGCTTTCTTTGTGCTTGTGTGGTTCCCATTTTTACAAGTTTCCAGTTATCCATAATGTATTTAAGAATGTAAGCTTTTATCCAGAAAGAGGCATAGTAAGAAAACTTAACTCCTTTATATGGATCAAATTTTTTAACAGCCTGTAAAAGCCCAAGATTTCCCTCCTGGATGAGGTCAAGAAAATTGTGAGTCCAGAATTTTTGAAATTCAAGAGCTATTTTAACAACCAGCCTTAAATTTGAAACCACAAGCTTATAAGCAAGCCTTGGGTCTTTTGTCTTATAGTAAGCCTTTGCAATAGCCTCTTCTTCTTCCCTTGAAAGAACAGGATACTTGCTTATTTCCTGCAAATACTTTTGAAGCGGGTCAAATTTAGCAGGGACTTTTTCTTTAAAATTTTCCGCGTTTACAGGAAGATAAGAAAGCTCTTCTATTTCAGAAAATTCTGGAAGTGCAGAGTTTTTATTATTGGGGTTTTTCATATAAAATATTTTATCATATAATTATTTTATTCCTACTACTTTATGAAGTTGAAGCTGGAATCTTAAAGGTTTTCTGGTTTCAAGAACCCAGTTTGCCAGAGTTTTAGCCTCTAAAAAAGGAAAAGCAGGAGATAGAAAAACCTGAGTATAATAAAAGATTTGAAATTTTTCTGTTATATTTAGTGCGAACCCAAAGTCTTTCTTATCTTTTATTACAAACTTTACAGCATCTTTTGAGGCAAGAAATTTTAAATTTTCATAAAGATTGTATTCTTCCATTCCAGAAGAGGGTGTTTTTATATCCATAACTTTTATTACTTCCTCTGGAACTCTTTTAAGACTAATGCTTCCATTTGTTTCTAAAATTACAGTGCAATTTTGTTTTAAGAATTCATCAATAAGACTATAAACAGAGCTTTGAAGCAGTGGTTCTCCTCCTGTAATGGTGATAAAAGGAATTGATTTAAAATTTTTTTTCCATAAAGAAATAACTCCAGATACTTCTAATTCTTTGTAAGGATTTTTACCTTTTGCATAGGGAGTGTCACACCAGGAGCAGTTTAAGTTGCATCCAAAAAGTCTTACAAAAAAAGAGGGATACCCTATTAAGGGGCCTTCACCCTGTATGCTAAAAAAGATTTCAGAAATTTTTAATTTAGACACTATATCTTATTCGTAGTAAGTTGCCCCTGCTTTTTCAGTTTCAAAAACAGTAACTTCTTTTACTTTTACATTAGGGTAGGAGGAGAGCTTATCTTTAACTTTTTTAAAAATGTATTCTGCGAGTCGTTCAGAGGAGGGATTGATGTTTTTAAAGTGAGAGATTTCATTTAGTAGTTTGTGATCAAGTTCTGTAAGAATTTCTTTTAATATATTTTTTAGTATTTTAAAATCTATAAGAATGTCAGAGCTATTCAGTTGAGACCCTTCAACTACAAGTTCAACTTTCCAGTTGTGTCCATGAAGATTTTCACAGGGTCCTTCGTAGTTTTTAAGGTAATGAGCAGCAGAAAAGTAGTCTTGAACTTTTAGTTTAAACATAGAGAAAGAGGCGGCGCGGGGATTCGAACCCCGGATTCACGGCTTTGCAGGCCGTCGCCTTACCGCTTGGCTACGCCGCCAATTTTTTACTTTGTGGCGGCGGAGGGACTTGAACCCCCAACCCTGTGGATATGAGCCACATGCTCTAACCAGTTGAGCTACGCCGCCACTTTCTTTTATAACTTAAGTATAAAAACTAATTCGGTGTTGTCAAGAGCCAATTTTTATACTTTCTTAACATATAAAGTATTAAAGTTTTTTTTTACCCAGCCGATATATATAAAACAAATAAAAAAGAAAACAAAAAACAAAGGAGGTGGGTGACATGGCTGTTAGAATTAATTTTAACGAAGCAGCTGCAAAAACACACACGGCGCTCATTCAAAATGAGCGCTTGATGAACAAAAGTCTTTTAAGGCTTTCAACAGGTTACAGAATCTTAAGTGCTGCTGACGACTCTGCAGGTCTTTTCATTGCTGACATGCTTGGAACTGTAGCTGCAGCATTGGATCAGGGTAATGCAAACATTCAAACCGGTATTTCAGCTTTGCAAATTGCTGAAACAAATGCTGGACAGATTTATACAAAGCTTCAGGAAATCTATATAAGAGCCCAGAGAGCTGCAAACGATATCAATGACCCTAATGCAAGAAATGCATTACAGTCTGAAATTAATAACTTTATTGATGCCATTCAGAAAATTGCAACTGATACAGAATATAACGGAATCAAACTTCTTGATGGAACATTTTCAAGTAAGTATATTCATTACGGAGCTCGTAGGAACCAAAGGGTGACTATCTCTATTAGCAGTTTAAAGGCCACGGATCTTGGTGCTTACACGGCAACCGGAACAGGACAGTCAACATCGGTAACTGCTTCCACTACAGATGCTTTCTCTGCTTGGATCGATGATCAAAGCAATTATTGGATCGCTGCAGGTGAATATTTGCAGGTTAACGGAATAGCCGTGCAGGGAGACTCGAGTAAGATAGTTGATGCCTCAGTTATTGCAAACAATATTAATAATAACGACACTCTTGTTGCACAAGGAATAGAAGCAACCGCAACCAATACAAGCACTGCAGATACAGCTTTTGATAAAATAGGTGAGATAACCATAAAGGGAAGCGCCACAGATTCTTCAGCTACCGTAAACCTCGTTCTGAATTTCTATGTAGGAAGCGATACTACTGTGGACTTTTCTCTTACATCTACAAATGTTACTGTATCCGGAACGAATACCAGCACTGGTTCTCTTTTTAACGACATAGATGACTTAATTTCTGAAATCAATACTGCTGCTTCAAAGGCAGGAGTTGAAATTACTGCTACTGAAAGTGACGACGGTAAATTGATTTTAACCACTACAAACGGAGAAACGATCGGAATAGAAGCCAAGCTTAATGTAACCGTTAGCAATACTGCTTCTATAACTGCGGTGATCAATCTGGATCAGTTAATTGAGGGAGCATCTTCAGTAACATACAGCAACACCAATCTTACATCGAGTGCCACCCGTTATGCCCACGCCGTAAAGGTGGGAGATCTTACCATTGGCGGTATAGATAACTTCACCGTATCCAATAACGGACTCGATGCTTTAAGTGGAATAGATAGTGTAAACAGACAGAGCCTGTATTCCATTGATGTTACTTCTAATACAGGAGCAGAACTTGCTATTATGATTGCTACCAAAGCCCTTCAGAAGGTCGATACTATTCGTGCAGACATCGGAGCTACTATGAATAATCTTCAGGCTATTTATGATGCACAGAAATCTGCTTATGACAACACAAAAGAAGCTGAATCAGTCATTCGTAATACCGACTATGCAAAAGAGATGAGTGAATTTACTTCTTACCAGATTCGTATGCAGTCAACCATTGCAATGCTTGCTCAGGCAAATACCCTGCCTCAACTTGTCCTTCAGCTGATGAGGTAATCTTTAAGGAATAGTCTATAATAAAGAAGGAGGCAGGGAATCTCCTGCCCCCTTCTTTTTATTTTAACTTTTCTTCCAGATTTTTAATTGCTTTTTCCAAAGTTTCAGTATAAATCTCTTTTATCCTTTCAAAAATTTCTTCTGCTGTTTTTTCTTCGTAAATGTGAGAGCTCCTGTTTCTGTCTTCAAGCATATCTAAAAATATCTCATCATCTTCTATAAAACCCTGTCTAAATGCCTCTTTTATACAGCTTCTTGGGCTGTGGCATTCAATTCCAACTCCGTCTTTTTCAAGCTGTGAATTAGCTTGGATAGTTCCTTCTTTTAGGGTTTCAAATGCTTTTTTCAGTTTGTTTATGCTCAGAAGCACTTCTGTTTTTTTCATATACTATCCTCCCTGTTTTTATTATTAAATTTTTAAATTCCTCATCTACTTCTTCAAGAAAAATTAAATCCACAAAAAAAGGCCAGCTTATAACTTCAATTTTTTCTTTAAGTTTTCTAAGACTTTTTAATAGTGGTTTTGCAGAACCTTCAATAGCTAAGTCTATATCTGAATATGGAGCTGACTTTCCTTTTGCTCTTGATCCAAAAAGGATTATTTTTTCTGGATCAAGCTCTTCTTTCAAAAACTTAACAAGTTTTGCTAAAACTTTTTCAGCTTTTTCTTTTTTAGTTGCCATTTTATTTTATTTTTGATATAATTTAATTTTATTAAAAGCTATATAAAAATCAAACAATTTTAATGGGAGGCAATTTTAACATGTTTGCACCCTTTAAAGCTTTTAAAAATCCTGCTATTCTTGATGTAGAAACTCACAAGGATTTAAAAATTGCTAAACCTTATAATTACAGCTTTATGCAGGATGTAGAAACAGTTCCTCTTACTTTTTCAGAACTTTTATCTTGTTCTATGTATTATCCAGTTATGTTTGGAATTTTTGAAGGAGAGATTTTTCCTTTTGCAGTGCTTGGAATAAATGGAAAAAATGTATATCTTAATGAAGATGGATTTTTCAAAGTAGATGTTATTCCAAAAGCAATTCAGGTTTATCCCTTTGGTGTGATAAGACAAAAAAAGGAAGATGAGATGGATTGGATTGTAATAGTTGATGAAGAATGTAAGAAAGAAGAAGGAGAGGCTCTTTTTGAGGAAGATGGCTCTGAGACCATTTATTTTAAGTCTATAAAGTCAGAGCTTTCTGAACTTGCTCTTGATTTTCAAAAGGTTTATGAGTTTTGTAAAGAAATTTACAATCTTGGATATTTAAAATCCATTAATTTTGATGTTTCAACAAAATACGGAAAGGCTCGTTTTAAAAATGTTTTAATAGGAAACATTGAGGTTCTTTCCAAAATCCAGCCAGAAAAATTATATTATCTTAATACAGCAGGATATTTACCTATCATTTATTCTATCTATTTCAGTGTTCGCAACTTCAAACTTTTTGATCTTATTTAAGCGTGTGAAAAAAATAAGAAGAATCTTAAAAGTAATTATTTAAAAATGTTTTTGGATTATTTGTATAATAAATCTAAACTTTGAAGAAAAAATTTGTGGCACAGAAATTGATTACAAAATAGGTAGAAAGTTTAATACACAAAGAAATTAAAAAAAATGGAATAAAAAAGTGGATTTTGCAAAAAAGAAAATTTTAATTACTGGGCATACAGGATTTAAAGGTAGCTGGCTTACTTTGTGGCTTATAAAGCTTGGTGCAAAAGTTGTAGGATATTCTTTAGAACCACCTACAAAACCAAGTTTATTTGAAATTCTTAATCTTAAAGAAAAAATTGTTCATATAATTGGAGATATAAGAGATGAAGAAAAGCTAAAAAATATGTTTAAAAAATATAAACCTGAGATTGTATTTCATCTTGCTGCTCAGCCTCTTGTAAGGGTTTCTTATAAAGAGCCTAAACTTACTTATGAAATTAATGTTATGGGGACATTAAATGTTTTAGAAGCTATAAGAGAAATAAAAAGTGTAAAAGTTGTAATAGTTGTAACCAGTGATAAGTGCTACGAAAATAAAGAGTGGTTTTACGGGTATAGAGAAGATGATCCACTTGGAGGATATGATCCGTATAGTTCAAGCAAAGCTTGTGTTGAGCTTTTAATCAGTTCTTACAGAAATTCTTTTTTTAATCCTGAAAATTATGGGAAAACCCATCAGGTAGCTCTTGCTACTGTTCGAGCAGGAAATGTTATAGGCGGTGGAGATTGGCAGGTGGATAGACTTATTCCTGATTGTGTAAAGGCACTTTCTAAAGGAGAGACGATAAAAATAAGGAATTCCAATGCGATAAGACCCTGGCAGCATGTTTTGGAACCTCTTTCTGGTTATCTTCTTCTTGCTCAAAAAATGTGGAAAGAACCTACTAAATACTGTGAAGCCTGGAATTTTGGTCCCTTTGAAAAAGATTTAGCTACAGTAAGAGAAGTTGTGGAAAAGGTAATCAGTCTTTGGGGAGGAGGAAAATATAAAATAGAAAAAGATACCCGATTTCACGAGGCAGGACTTTTAAGGCTTGATATAAGTAAAGCCATGATGAAACTTGGATGGCGTCCTAAATGGGATTTAGATACAGCGCTTGAGAGGACTGTAATATGGTATAAGCTTTTTTATGGGAACGAAGATATGTTTATTTACAGTATGAAAGAGATTGAGAATTATGAAAAAGAAAAGAAAGTAAGATAAAAGTAGTAATTTTTGTTGGTGAATTAAAAGCGAAGTTTTATCCGATAATTTTTTATAGTGTTTATTTTAGAACTACAGGAAGGTTGAGGAGGGATTTCAGACCATGATAAACTGGGCTGAACTTGAGAGCATAAAACTCGTTTTTTGTACAGGAAGTCCAAAGTCTGGCACCACTTTTTTACAGATGATTTTGAACAATCATCCAGAAGTTTCCTGTCCTCCTGAACATTATCTCTACAGTTTTTTAACAGATACTCTTCCTAAAGTTTTTGATAATTACAATAAAAGCGTGGAATTTATAGATAAAATGACTGCTAAACAGGGAGCCCCGGTTTTTAATGACGAAGATGTAAAAGAAGTTGGAAAGTTTATAATAAAACTTGCAGCTTATAAAGGAGCAAAAGGAAAAAGAGTTAAGTGGTACGGGATAAAGGATGACCAACTTACCGAGAGAAACGGTTTTGATTTATTAAGTCAGCTTTTTCCAGAAGCAAAGTTCATTGCTATTATTAGAGATCCTCGTTCTGTAGTAATTTCTGCTTGGCATTTTAATATTAGAATACATCCAGATTTCTTAGAAAATGTCGGAAACTATAGAGAAAAATGGATTGAATTTGCTGCTAAATGCTGGCTACAAGATAACAATAATATTATCAATTTTTTTAAGAAAAATTCTTCCAAGATGTTTATTTGTAGATATGAAGATTTATTGTTAAATCCTTTTGAAAATTATAAAAAAATTTTTGAATTTTTAGAAGTAAATACCGATAATACTTTAATAGAAGAAATAATTGAAAAAACTTCTTTTAAAAAATTTAAAGATGGTAAATTTTTTAGGAAGGGAAAAGTTGACAGTTGGAAGGAGGAGTTAACACCTTTAGAGATAAAAACTGTAGAAAAAGTCTGTGGATCATTAATGAATCCTTTGGGATATAAAACTGTATATTGGTAATTTTTTTATATAAATGGGTAAGTTCTAAAGTTAGAATAAAAAAGAAATGTTTAGAAAAACTTATATAACTTTTGAGTAGATGAAAAAAGAAGTAAAAAATCAATCAGATCAAAAAATTTCTTTTAAAAACTTTTTTCTATTTTCGCTACCTGAAGATGCTAAAGAAATAGACCGGGAGGATTGTTTTGGGATTAGCCAAAACCGAGTGCAATAAAATTGGAGAAATTGTGTTTTTGAATTTTCCTTCCACAGATTTTAAAAGTTCAAAAATTACACCTGCTTTAATCATTGGGCAGTCGGATATGAATGAAGAAAATTATGTAGTTGCTTATATTACTACAGAACTTGATAAATATATGGGGAGTAAATATGCAGTTCCTTTATCAAAAGAGGATTTTTTATGGGGAGATTTAAAAGGTGGATGTATTGTTAAAGTTGATAATACAATATTAGTTCATAAAAGCCAGTTTTTAAAAGAAAAAGTGGCATATCTGAAAAAAGAAAAAATAGATGAAGTTTTAAGAGCTTGGATTAAATTCCAAATAGTTAATTACTATAACACTTTTCATAAAAAAGAAAAAAAATTTATTCCTGGCAAAACTCCTATAAGGTATGCAGGAAGGGTTTACGATGAGAGAGAAATAATAAATCTTGTAGATTCTGCTCTTGATTTCTGGCTTACTGCTGGACGATTTGATAAAGAATTTTGTAGGAAATTTTCAGAATATTTGGGAGTAAAATATGTGCTTACCTGTAATTCTGGATCTTCTGCAAATCTTCTTGCAATTTCTGCACTTACTTCTCATAAACTGAAAGATCTTCGCTTAAAACCTGGAGATGAGGTTATTACTGTTGCAGCGGGGTTTCCCACAACTATAGTTCCTATAATTCAGAATAACCTTGTTCCTGTATTTGTTGACATAGAACTTGGAACATATAATATAAATCCTGAATCGATAGAAGAAGCTATATCTCCGAAAACAAAAGCTATATTTTTAGCTCATACTCTTGGAATTCCTTTCAATCTTGATAAGGTTTTAGAACTTGCCGAAAAATATAATCTTTGGGTAATAGAAGATAATTGTGATGCTCTTGGTGCAGAGTATACTTTGAAAAGAAAATACAAACTTATAAATGACAAGGTAATAGATGGCACACGTTTAACTGGGACTTTTGGACATATCGGTACTTCAAGCTTTTATCCAGCACATCACATAACAATGGGAGAGGGAGGAGCAGTATATACAGATAATACAGAGCTTTATAGAATTCTTTTATCCTTTAGAGACTGGGGGAGGGACTGCTGGTGTGAGCCTGGGAAAGATAATACCTGTGGAAAAAGATTTTCCTGGAAACTTGGAGATTTACCAGAGGGCTATGACCATAAGTATATTTACTCTCACTTAGGGTATAATCTAAAAATTACGGATATGCAGGCAGCAATAGGGGTTGCCCAGCTTGAAAAACTTACAAGTTTTGTAGAGGCAAGACGTAAAAACTGGAAGAGGCTTTGTGAGGGATTAAAAGAGCTGGAAGAATTTTTTATTTTGCCAAAATGTCCTGAAAATGCTTCTCCTTCACCTTTTGGCTTTGTTCTTACTATAAGAGACAAAGCACCTTTTACAAGAAAAGAGATTATTTCCTATCTTGAAAAAAAGGGTATTCAAACAAGAATGGTATTTGCAGGAAATATTTTAAAACAACCAGCTATTACAGAAGGAAATTATCAATATAGAATAATTGGAGATCTTAAAAATACAGATAAAGTTATGAGAAACACATTTTGGTTAGGAGTTTATCCAGGACTTACGGAAGAAATGATAGATTATATAATAACATGTATAAAAAATTTTGTAAAATCAAAGTAGGGGATTGTATTAATGAATTACTTAGATTTATCAAAAATAGTTCAAGACATAAGGCGGAATATACTTTATATGAACAACAGAGGTAGGGCTTCTCATACAGGGAGTGCACTTTCTATCGTAGAACTTTTAGTAGTCTTATATTTTAAAATTTTACGAATAGATCCTGAGAATCCTTATAAATCTAATAGAGATAGATTTATTTTAAGCAAAGCTCATGCGAGTGCTGCCTTATATGCAGTTTTAGCTAAAAGAGGATTTTTTTCTGAAGAATGGTTGAAAAAGTTTCATGTAGATGGTGGTATGTTACCAGGACATTTGGATAAAACCTCTGCTCCGGGTATAGAAGTTTCCGCAGGTTCTTTGGGACACGGTTTGTCCATAGGAATAGGGATGGCTCTTGCTGGTAAACTGGATAAATCGGACTATAAAGTATATGTTTTATGCGGTGACGGAGAAATAAATGAAGGCTCAATCTGGGAAGGAATTTTATTTGCAGGGGCTAAGAAACTGGACAATTTAACCTTAATAATAGACTATAACAAGTGGCAGGCTTACGGAAGGACAAATGAAGTAATAAATCTTGAGCCCTTATCTTTGAAGTTAAAGAGTTTTAATTGGTATCCTGTAGAAATAGACGGGCACAGCTTTGAGGAAATTGAAGATGCTTTAAACTTAAAAGTGTCTCAACCTAAAGCAATTATTGCTCATACAATAAAGGGAAAGGGAATATCTTTTATGGAAGACAGGCTGGAATGGCATTATAAATCTCCAAGCGAAGAAGAACTAAAAAAGGCTTTAGAGGAATTAGAATGAGAACCACTTTAGTGAAAACTCTTATAGAGTTGGCAGAGAAAGAGGAAAAAATCTTTGTAATTACTCCTGACCTTGGTTTTTCTGTTTGGGAAGAGTTCGAGAGGAGGTTTCCTGAGAGATTTTTAAATGTAGGAATAGCTGAAGCTAATGCAATAGGAATAGCAACTGGTTTATCTTTGTGTGGTAAGATTGTTTATGTATATAGTATAATACCTTTTGTCACTATGAGACCATTTGAACAGATCAGAATAGAACTTGCTTATATGAAAACGAATGTAAGAATTGTAGGGGTGGGAGCAGGGGTTACTTATGGAGCCCAGGGAGCTACCCATCACGCTATTGAAGATATTGCTATTATGAGGGCTTTACCCAATATGTTGATATTTTCCCCCTGTGACCCTTGGGAAGTGGAACAAGGAGTTAGAGCCTCTTTAAATTATGAAGGACCTATTTACTTCCGTCTTGGTAAAAAAGGAGAACCGGTGATAACCCCGGTTGGCAATTCTTTTTCTTTTGGTAGAGCAAATGTGATAAGACGAGGTAGAGATGTGTACATTTTATTTACAGGTAATATAGCCGATGAAGTTGTGAAACTCTATTCCCTTCTTGAAAGTAAGGGAATAAGTGCAGAGGTAGTCAGTATGCATACCTTAAAGCCGTTTGATTATGAGTACCTTGATAAGATTTTAAAAACCGGGAACCCCGTTTTTACTATAGAAGAGCATAGTATAATTGGCGGATTAGGTAGTATAGTCGCAGAATATATAGCAGAAGCAGGATATAAGGTGAGGTTTAAAAGATTTGGAATACCCGATCAGTATGCTCACTGGGTGGGTAGTCAGAAGTACATAAGAGAAAGATTCGGACTTTTAGCAGAAAAAATGTTTGGAAAAATTTGTGAATATTTGAAATGAGTAGGTAATAATGCAGAAGTATTTGTATTTATTTAAAGAAGATCTGAAGTTTATAGCATTTGAACTGGAAAACTTTCTGGACAAATTTGAAGATTCTGTTTTTTTTGTCACAGGAGGAACCGGAATTATAGGAAAATGGATATTAGAAACCCTGTGCTTTCTGGAGGAAAGGTATAGACTAAACTTAAAAGTATATGTGCTTACTCGTAATAAAGAAAAATTTTTTTCTCAATATCCTCTGTTTAGAGATTGTAGAATATTAGAGTTTGTTCAAGGAAATGTGATAAGTTTTTCAAGTTTAAATGTCGTCCGTGACGAGGTCGACTATGTTGTTCACGGAGCTACAGAATCTTCGTCCTCAGCCATATTAAAAAGTCCTTTAAAAATGTTTGAAGTAATAGTGAAAGGTACCTGGAATGTATTGGAGTGCTCAAAAAATTGGAGCCCCAAAGGCATTCTGATTTTAAGTTCTGGAGCGGTATATGGAAAACAGGGTAAAAAATTTTTGGAAGAAACGGATTTTGGATGTATTAATTTTACCGAGCCTCTATTAGCTTATACCATGGGAAAAGAAGCGGGAGAGCATTTAGCAATGCTCTATTTTTACACATTTCGGCTTCCTGTAAAGATTGCAAGGATATTTGCTCTGGTAGGTCCTCATTTACCCTTAGAAGGCTCCTTTGCTATAGGCAATTTTATAAGAGATGCGTTAAAAGGTGGCCCCATCGTAATTAAAGGGGATGGGACCCCGGTAAGATCTTATCTTTACTTAGGAGATCTCGTAATCTGGCTTTTTAAAATTTTACTTGAGGGAAAAGCAGGGGAAGCGTATAATGCGGGTTCAGATAAAGCTATTTCTATTAAAGAATTGGCACAACTTGTAGCAGATTTTACCAAAAAAGAGTTGAAGGAATATAAAAAGATAGAAATTTTAATTCAACAAAATAAGATTTTTTCTTCTGCAAGTGATGTATATGTGCCTTCTATTGAAAAGGCAAAAAAAGAGCTTGGGTTAAAAGTGTTTACACCATTAGAAGAGGCTATTCAAAAGACTTTTTACTTTTACAGACTTAAAAGAGAGGGAAGTAAAGATGAAGTGTAGAATTTGTGATGGTGAAATTTTTTTCTTGTTTTCCATAAACAATGAACCCTTAACTGACGACTTTCTGACTTTAGAAGGGATTGGAAAGGAATTTCTTGGAAAGATAGAAATTGGAATGTGTTAAAATGCGGTACCGTTCAGAAAATTAATGATTACGATCTGTCTGATTACTATAAAACCTATTTCTATAGAACCAGCTACTCACCTTTTGTGCTGAATTTTTACGAAAAAGTTGCGGAAGAGGTGAGTCGGAGAGTTAAAGAATCAAATCGTAAAAAAGTGCTGGAAATAGGTTCAAGTACTGGAGAGTTTTTACAGTTTTTAAAAAAAGTTAAACTGGATCACCGTTGGAGTAGAACCCTCTTTAAAGTTAACGGAAATAGCTTTAAAAAAGGGTATTTATACTATCCCAGATTTTTTTAACGAAAGAGTTGTTACACAACTTTTAAACGAATTTGAGACCTTTGATTGTATAGTTTCTTTTTATACATTAGATCACATTTCTGAATTAAATCAGACTATAGAATTAATTTATAAACTTCTTTCTCCTGATGGAATTTTCGTGATCGAGGTACACGATCTTGACTTGATTTTAAAACTAAAAGAATTTTCGTTATTTCAGCATGAACATTATTTTTACTTTGATCGCGAAACTTTATCCAATTTTTTGACCAGTAGGGGATTTGAAGTGCTTTCGATAAATTTTATTCCTGATTCTTTAAGGCGTGCCAATTCTCTTTTAGTATTGGCTAAAAAGAAGGAATCAAAAAATTTATTCGAAATTGACATTCAAAAAAGAATAAGTGTGCTTAATCATTTTCAGAGAGAATGGATTCAGAGAGAATGGAAAAGCTTCTGTGGGAGTATAGACGATTGGCTGGAAAAGCATAAGAATAGCTATTTAATCGGATATGGGGCAGGCGGTAGAGCGGTAATGACTTTGGCCGCGATAAAGAACTACAAGCATTTAAGATTTTTGGTAGATAAAGCTTTTGGGACTGATCCAGTGTATACTCCCAAAACACACCTTCCGGTATACGGTTTGGAAATTCTCAAAAAAGAACATCCTGACTTTGTTTTGGTATTTAGTTATGGATATCTGTCTGAAATAAAAAACGAATTAAAAAA
>JAGGXL010000076.1 GCA_021163085.1 Thermodesulfobacterium sp.
GTGTCTCAGTGCCCGTGTGGCCGACCACCCTCTCAGGCCGGCTACCCGTCGTAGGCTTGGTGGGCCATTACCCCACCAACTACCTGATGGGCCGCGAGCCCCTCCCCAGGCAGGAGCTTGCTATGCAGAGGCCCCCTTTCATCCGTGAACTTGCGTTCACGGACTTTATCCGGTATTAGCCATCCTTTCGGATGGTTATCCCAGACCCGGGGACAGGTTACTCACGTGTTACTCACCCGTCTGCCGCGGTACTCGGGAGGAAAAATCCCCCCTTTCCCGCACGACTTGCATGGGTTAGGCGCGCCGCTAGCGTTCGCCCTGAGCCAGGATCAAACCCTCAGGGAAAACTTATCCCGACTCAACCCAGCTACATTTTTAAAAATGTAGCTGGGTCAGCCGCAAGTTTTAAAACTTGCGGAGCCCCAATACGGACGCTATTCAATTTTCAAAGATCATTATCAACCTTAAAAGACCTTAACAATTACAATCTAAAATTATAACCCTAATTATTTTTTTGTCAAGATAGGTTTTAAGATCACAAACTTGTTTCAATTGAACCATTCAAAGATCTAAACAACAATATAAAAATTTAACCTCATATTTTTTTTTGTCAAGGTATTTTTTTAAAATTCTCAAAACTAAAAAGTTATACAATTTTTTCCTTTATTCTTTGATTCATAAAGCTTGCGATCTGAAGAAATTAACATCTCCTCTAAAGAATCTTTAATCTCTAACTCCACCCCCATAGAAATGGTATATTTTACCTCTAACTCTTCGGAATTTTTAGAAACCCTCAACACATTTTCCTCTATATATTTTCTAAATCTTTCCAAATAATCCAACAACTTTTCTTTATCTACATTCCCTATAAGTAATGTAAACTCTTCTCCTCCTGTACGAGCAATTAAATCATTTTCTCTTCTAAAAAAACTTCTTAAATGCTTAGCAAAGTCCTTTAAAACCTCATCTCCTATGTCATGCCCATAACTATCATTAATCTTTTTAAAATCATCTATATCTATAACTATACAAGCTAAATTAGATTTGCTTCTCTGAGCATTTTTCCACAATTTTGGAGCTTCTTCAAAAAAATATCTTCTATTTCTAAGTCCTGTAAGTGGATCTCTAAAAGCGTAAAATTCCAATTTCTGTATAATATTTAACATTTCTATGGTATTGTTTATTCTCACCATAAATTCTTCTTTACTAAAAGGTTTGCTAATAAAATCATTTGCACCTGCCTTTAAAAGAATAGGTATCATGTTAGTTTTAATTATTCCTGATACAACAACAATTCCTACTTCCTCTTTCCTAAATTTCTCTCTGATAGAATATATAAGCTCTACAGTATCTTCTTCTGGCAAAAAATAGTCCAAAACTATTAACTTTATATCCGAATTTTTTTCTAAAATCTCTAAAGCTTCGGACCCTTTTCCTGCTTCAAATACCTGAAAAAGCATATTCTCTAAAATTTTTTTCATCAAAGTTCTGTCAGTTTTAGAATCGTCTATTACAAGAACTTTGCTTTTTCTGTTTCTTAAGGCCCTTGAAATAATATAAATTATATGTTCTGCTATATTTGGTATTCCTTTAACAAGATAATCAATTACATTTTTCTCAAGTATTTCTTCTCTAATCTTTTCATCGTAAGAGGCAGTTAAAACAATTGTTGGAACTTTGTTTTCTATTAAAAAATCTATAGCTTCTCCGTGTTCAGCATCTGGAAGATGGTAATCACAAATAGCTAATAAAAATGAATTTTTGCTCAATAAACTTTTTAATTCTTTAAAACTCTTTGCTTGTTCTGTGGATAATCTTATCTTTTTTGAGATTAACTTAGAAAGAACTTTTAAAACTATTTTATCATCGTCAACTAAAAGTATCTTAGACATTTTGGTTCTCTTGCTTATTATCTAATTTTAATTATCTTTAATTTAATAGTTTAAACATATTTTATATTTTTTAAAATAGTATATGTTTTATTTCTTAGGAATAGATATTGCTGGAAGCAAAAATACATGGGTTGCAGCTTTAAAAAATAAAAAAGATTTCTTAAAATTATGTCCATTATTATCCTTAGACAATCCTTCTGCTCCGTCTTCCATAGAGGATTTTTCTCCAATAGTAAGCTTTTGTCAAAAAAATAAAGTCTTGGCAGTAGCATTCGATGCTCCGTTAAGCTTTTCTTTAAAAGATAAAAGCGGTTTTAGAGTATCAGATAAGGCCTTGAAAGGCCTTCTCCCTAAAAAAGCAAAATCTTGGGTAGTTTCTTATCATACACTTATGGCTGTTCCTATAAGAGCACTACTTCTTAGTGAACTTATTTCTCCTTTTTGTGGAACTATAATTGAAACCCATCCAAGATCAAGTCTTTACTTTTGTTTACCCGAAAATAAAAAAATACTTTCTTTTATCTATAAAAAATACATTTCAGAAGAAGATAAAAACTTTTTGATAAACTGGCTAAAAACAAAATTTAATCTTATTATAAACTTCAGTATAAATCTTACCGAGGGTATTTTAGATGCTATAATATGTGCTTTAACTGGATATTTTTACCATAAAATGCCAGAAAAACTTATGTTTTTACCCACAAACGTTAATTCCAGAGGTTTTGGCCCTTTTGTAGTTATACACTTTTGAGGTTCTTTTAAAATTTAAAAAGTAAATTAAAATATTTTTTTATCTAAACAAAATTTGAGAGGTTAAAATATGCTTTCCAAATTTTTAAATTGGATTTCTAAAGACATAGCTATAGATCTTGGGACAGCTAATACTTTAATTTATTTAAAAGGCAAAGGAATAATTCTTGCTGAACCTTCAGTTGTAGCAGTTAAAGAAGATAGAAGATATAAAAAAGTTTTAGCTGTAGGTGAAGAAGCTAAAAGAATGATAGGTAAAACCCCTGGAAATATAAAAGCTATAAGACCTCTTAAAGATGGGGTTATTGCTGATTTCGAAGTTACCGAAGCTATGATCAAGTATTTTATTCAAAAGATCTATAATAGAGGGTATTTTTTGAAACCAAGAGTTATAATAAGTGTTCCTTCTGGAACCACTCAGGTTGAGAGAAGGGCTGTAAAAGAAAGTGCCGAGGGTGCAGGAGCAAGAGAAGTCTATTTAATTGAAGAACCCATGGCTTCAGCAATAGGTGCAGGTTTACCCATTACAGAGCCGGTAGCCAATATGATAATTGATATAGGTGGTGGTACAACTGAGATTGCTGTTATTTCTCTGGGTGGAATTGTAATAAGTAATTCTGTAAAAATTGCAGGAGACAAAATTGATGAAGCTATTTCTCAATATATAAAAAGAAAATACAATCTCCTTATTGGGGAGGCAACCGCTGAACATATAAAGATTAAGATAGGAAATGTTTTACCTGAGGAACCTTATGAAACTATAGAAATAAAAGGAAGAGATCTGGTTACAGGAGTACCAAAAACAATAACCATATCTTCAAAAGAAATACAGGAAGCTATAAAAGAACCTGTTGATTTGATTTTACAGGCAATAAGAGAGGTTTTAGAGGAAACTCCTCCAGAATTATCAGCAGACATAGTAGATAAAGGTATAGTACTTTCTGGAGGAGGAGCACTTCTAAAAAATTTTGACAAATTAATTGCTCAGGAAACTGGTTTAGAAGTAAAGATAGCTGATAATCCACTCTTTTGTGTAGCAATAGGTGCAGGAAAAGCTCTTGACGAAATTGATAAACTTAAAGAAGTTATGATTGAAGTTTAGAAATTTTCTTTAAAAATTCCTCTGCACACTTTTTAGAACAAAAATAATAAGTCTTCCCATTAAATTCTATTTTTATTGCTTCTTTTTTTCTAACATAGCTCTTACAATTTTCATCAAATACCATTTCCTCAATAAGTTCTCTTTTTCTGTTCTTGGCAAGTTTTTTCTTTCTTCTTGCAAAGTACCAATAAAGTAAAACTAATAATCCTATTAATATCAAAAATTTCATCATCTATACTCTAAAGTTTTTTGTTTTTTTAGTTATTTTAAAGTCTTTGCAAAGTTCCTTTAAAGTTTTTTTAAAAAAGGGGTTATCCCAGTAAGGAATTAGCTCTAAAGAAGGTAAAATCACAAATTCTCTTTTATCCATATAAGGATGCGGTATAATTAAACTTTTTGAATTTATTATCAGATCTTCGTAAAAAATTATATCTATATCAATAATACGATCCTCATATATTTTTCGTTTTTTTGGTTTTCTTCCCATTTTTACTTCTATTTTTTTAATCTCAAAGATTAGAGCCCAGGGAGAGAGGGAAGTTTCTCCAAGTAAAGCCATATTTAAAAAAAGATTGGGACTTTTAAAACCCCAAGGCTCGGTTTCGTATACTTTAGAATACTTTATAATTTTAAAAGGTAGTATCTCAAGATAATTAAGAGCCCTTTTTAAATTTTTTTCCCGATTACCTAAATTACTTCCCAAGTTTAAAACAACTTTATTTAAAATTGCAGGGTAGAAAATCTCCGAGCCGCCTCTTTTAATCTTTCTTCTTCTACTGTTAAAGCTATTCTAAAATAACCCTCTCCTGAATTTCCAAAACCAACACCTGGAGTAACTACTATTCCTAAATCTTGAATAACTTTCTTGCAAAACTCTTGAGAGTTTAGTCCTTGAGGAGTTTTTACCCACAAATAAAATGTGGCCAAGGGTTTTATAAATTCATAACCAAGATTTTTAAGTTCTTCAGCCAAAATATCCCTTCTTCTTTTAAAAACACTCACTAAGGGAGGGACAATTTTTTCTAAATTATTTAAAGCATAAGCACCTGTTTCTTGTATAGCAGTAAAAACCCCAGAATCAATGTTGCTTTTTACCTTTGCAAGGGCTGAAACTAAAAAACTATTTCCTACAGCAAAACCTATTCTCCAACCTGTCATGCAAAAGGTTTTAGAAAGACTGTGAAATTCTATAGCTATGTCCTTAGCCCCTTCCACTTCAAAAATACTTATAGGTGAATCTTCATAATATAGCTCTACATAAGCTGCATCATGGGCAATTATAATATCGTGCTTCTTGGCAAATTTTACTAATTCTTTAAAAAATTCTTTAGTTGCAGTAGCTCCTGTAGGATTATTGGGATAGTTGAGCCAAATAATCTTAGCTTTTTCTATCACTTCCTTAGGAATTTTGCCAACATCTGGTAAAAACTTATTTTCCCATGTAAGTGGCATATAATATGGAATACCATCTACAAATATAGTTCCTAAATGATAAACAGGGTAAGCAGGATCAGGACATAAAACTATATCTCCTGGATTAACAAAGGCTATAGGAAAATGGGCAATGCCTTCTTTAGAACCTATAAGAGCTATTATCTCTTTTTCTGGATCAAAGGAAACCCCAAATCTTTTTTTCATATAGTCTGCACAAGCTTTTCTGAAAAACAAACTTCCCAAATTAGAAGGATATCTGTGATATTCTACTTTTTCTAAAGCTTTTTTAGCTACCTCTACTATCTCAGAAGGAGTGGGTATATCAGGATCTCCTACTCCTAAATCTATAACATCAACTCCTTCTTCTATCTTTTTATTTTTAAGCCGATCGAGTTCTACAAAAAGATAAGGAGGTATCTTCTGAAGCCTTTTAGAAATTTCCATAATCACCTCCTTTATCTTTCTCTTTTTCCTTCAATGAATTCTAAAACCATCTGTTTAGCAACATAATCAGGAAACTGCTTAGGAGGATGCTTCATAGTATAAGCAGAAATTGAAATTAAAGGCCCTCCTACTTTTCTATCCTTAGCAAGTTTAGCACATCTTATAGCGTCTATTGCAGAACCTGCAGAATTTGGAGAATCTTCTACTTCCAATTTCACTTCTACAGACATAGGAACTCCACCAAAATGTTCTCCTTCAAGCCTTATATAAGCAATCTTTTTATCTTTTAACCAAGGAACCCAATCTGAAGGTCCAATATGTATATTTTCCCATCCAATATCATAGGGGATTAGACTTGTTACTGCTTCTGTTTTGGATACCTTTTTGGTTTTAAGTCTTTCTCTTTCAAGCATATTTAAAAAGTCCGTATTACCACCAAAATTTAGCTGATAGCTTCTTCTTATGGGAATACCTCTATCCACAAAAAGTTGAACCAGAGCTCTGTGTAAAATTGTTGCTCCTAATTGAGATTTTATATCATCTCCTACAGCAGGTATTCCTTCCTTTTCAAACTTTTCTCCCCATACAGGATCAGATACAATAAAGGTAGGCATAGCATTTACAAAGGCAGTTCCTGACTTCAAACAAGCCTCAGCATAAAATCTGGCAGCAGCCTCAGAACCTACAGGCACATAATTAATCAATACATCTGCCTTCACATCTTTAAGAACTGCTACCACATCTTCCATTTCGTCTTCTTTTTCAGAAGACAATACAAATGTTTTTTCTTGAGGAAAATCTTTCATATGAGAAGCCATACTATCAAGTACTTTTCCTTTTCTAACTTTAACTCCGAGTTTGGGAATATCTCTATAAAAATTAGTTGTGCAATTGGGAAGACTGAAAATAGCTTTTGAAACATCTTTCCCGACTTTTCTCTCATCTATATCCCAAGCAGCAACAATCTCTATATCAAAAGGTTTGTACCCTCCTATGTCAGGAACCATAATCCCTTCAATATTTTTTAATCCTCTTTCTTTATAATAAAAAATCCCCTGAACCAACGAACTGGCACAATTTCCAACACCTACAATAGCCAAACGCACTTTTTTAGACATAAACACCTCCCTTATGTCTCGGCTATTTAAAATTTAAAATTCTTAAACAAGATAACATAAAACCTAATTATAATCAATTTAATTTTTTTATATGACAGAAATTCCTGTAACATACTCACTTGGTAAAAGTGAAATTAGTCTCACACCTTTAGTAGCTCTTCCTTGTTCTGGAATTTCTTTGTCCTTAATTCTTATCACTTTACCAGAGCTTGAAAAAATTAATATATCCTCTTTTCCGCTCAAAGCTTCTGCTCCTGCTATTTTACCAGTTTTTTCACTTATACTATGTCCAATAATACCTTTTCCACCTCTACCCTGAATTCTAAACTCTTTAAAAGAAGTTTTTTTGCCAAAACCTTTTTCAGTAATAGTAAACAGGAAACCTTCTTCTCGAGTTTTTACAATTCCTACAACCTCATCCTCTTTTCCAACTCTTATCCCTATTACACCTTCTGATTGCTTTTTAGTTATCCCAATATCTTTTCCTGAAAAATGGATGGTTAAACCTTTCTTAGTGATAATTAATAAATTATCTTTTTCATGGATTATGACACCACTTTTTAAATAATCTCCTTCTTTCAGTTTTATTGTTACAGAACCACTTTTTCTGAGATTTTTTATTTCTGAAATATTCATTTTTTTTATAATTCCTTTGACTGTAACAAGAACCAAAAATCCTTCATCCACACAAGGTAGAAGAAAAGAAACATCATCATCTAAATAGGAAGTTAAATTTTTAATATGAATACCCTTAGCAGTTCTACCAAAAAAATTAATATTACTTAAGTCTAAAGGATAAACCCTTCCCTTTTTTGTAAATACCCATAAGAGTGAATCAGAATCCACCTGTAAAGCACTCTTTAGTCTTTCATCTGAAGAAAATGCAAGACTTCCTTTACCTCCTCTTTTTTGAGAAGAAAATGTATCGGAACTTAATTTTCTTATATATCCCTCTTCGCTTAGTAATACCAAAACCAGTTCCTTAGGAACTCTTTCTTCTAAGCTTAAAATTTCTTCTTTATCTTCCTCAATAATCTGGGTTTTTCTTGTATCTCCATATTTTTCTTTAATTTCCTTTAACTCTTCTTCAATTACTGTGAATAAAGTTGGCTCATGGGTAAGTATTTTCTTATAGTAGCTGATAGTTCTCTTTAATTCTTCATACTCTAACAATATTTTTTCTCTCTCTAAAGCGGTAAGCCTTTGGAGCCTGAGATTTAAAATTTCTTGAGCCTGAATATCAGTAAAACCAAATCTTCTTATGAGTTTTTCTTTTGCTTCACGAGGTGTTTCTGATTTCTTGATAAGTTCTATTATTTCATCTATATGAGATAAAGCTTTCAAAAAACCTTCTAAAATATGTGCTCTTTCTTCAGCTTTTCTCAAATCATATTGAGTTCTTCTTAAAACAATTGTTTTTCTCCAGTTAAGAAAATTTTGAAGAATTTCTTTTAGGGTTAGAACTTCTGGCTTACCATTAACCAGTGCCAGCATAATAATTCCAAAAGTAGTTTGCAGAGGGGTCATATCATAAAGCTTTTTTATAATGGTATGTGGAGCCTTTGTCCAATCTTTTTTCAATTCAACTACAATTCTTATCCCTTCCCTATCAGACTCATCTCTTATTTCTGATATTCCGTCTATTTTTTTATTTTTTACAAGCTGAGCGATTTTTTCTACAATTTTGGCTTTACTTGTTTGATAAGGAATTTCAGTAAAAACAATCCTCAGCTTCTCTTTTTCCTTTTCTAACTTATATTTTGCTTTTATTTTTATTAATCCTTTTCCTGTGGTATAGGCAGACCTTATGCCCTCTTTCCCTATAATAAAACCACCAGTGGGGAAATCAGGGCCTTTTACATATTCCATAAGCTCTTCAATATTTAAATCTGGATTTTTTAGAAGTGCTATTAACCCATCCACCACTTCAGAAAGATTATGAGGAGGAATATTAGTTGCCATACCAACTGCAATTCCAGAAGAACCATTAATTAAAAGATTGGGAATTTTTGAAGGCAAAACAACAGGCTCTTTAAGAGTATTGTCATAATTAGGCACAAATTCTACAGTTTCTTTTTCTATATCTGCAAGAAGATCGTGAGCAATTTTTGCCAATCTAACTTCTGTATATCTCATTGCTGCTGGGGGATCTCCATCTATAGAACCAAAATTTCCCTGTCCATCAATTAAGGGATATCTCATAGTAAAATCTTGAGTCATTCTAACCAGAGCTTCATAAACAGGCATATCTCCGTGAGGATGATATTTTCCTATAACTTCTCCTACAATTCTCGCACTTTTTTTATAAGGTTTGTTCCAATCGCTACCAATTTCATACATTGCATAAAATATTCTTCTCTGAACAGGTTTAAGACCATCCCTTACATCAGGAAGTGCTCTCCCAACTATTACACTCATAGCATAGTCTAAGTAAGATTCCTTTAATTCCTCTTCCAGAGGAACAACCACAACCTCTCCCATCTTTATTACACCTCCCTGATTTTCGTAGGCATTTCAAGACCTTTTAAAATTTTTTCTCTAACCATTTGAGCTAATTTCTCTTTATCCCTTCCACTTAAATTTTCTATTTTTACAGGTTCATCTATATAAACTTTAACTTTTTTGCCGGCTGAAACCCTAAACCAAAGAGCCCCCTTAGGTAAAATGTCTCTTGTTCCCAAAATTGTTACAGGGACTACAGGAACTTTGCTTCTTAATGGAATTATAAATCCTCCAAGCTTAAAAGGCAAAAGCTCTCCTGTAGGACTTCTTGTCCCTTCTGGGAAAATAACAAGAAACACTCCTTCCTTAATTCTTTCTACACAGGCTAAAACACTTCTTAAACCTTCCTTGGGATTTTCTCTTTCTACAGGAACATACCCCAAAGCTTTTATTCCCCAGCCAAAAAAGGGGATTTTAAAAAGACTTTTTTTGGCTAAAAACCTGACATTATAAGACTCCAAAACCTTTTCAAGAACAGGTATATCAAGCTGACTTTGATGATTAGCCATAAAAATATAAATGCCTTTGGGAAGTTCCTTCTTTTTTATGACTTCTACTTTTATTCCAAGAATCTTAAGAAGCCCTTTACACCAAAGAGTAGCAAAAAAATGTTTCCTAATTAAAATAGCCATTGTACCAAAAGTAGGAACTGTCAAAATAAGATATAACCAAAGAAAAAAATTTCTTAAAATTTCTTCTAATTTTCTAAGCATTTTAATAAAAACTGAGAAAATTTCTCAAAAGAATAACTCCTTCAGGAATGTCATCACTTCTAAAATCCCAGTTCTTAGGAGGTACTTTATATAAAGACCATCTTTCAAGAGAGGTTCCTATAGATTCTGGATGAAATTGTACCCCTTCTATAGGTAACTCTTTATGTCTTATTCCCATAATTTCTCCATCTTCAGCTTGGGCAGAAATTTCAAAAAAGGAAGGCAAAGTTTCAAAATCTATTGCCAGGGAGTGATATCTCATTCCTGAGAAGGAATTGGGAAGTCCTGAAAAAATTCCTCTTCCATCATGAAAAATTTGAGAAATTTTACCATGCATAAGCTTTTTTGCTTTTACAATCTTTGCTCCAAAAGCAGCACCTATGCACTGGTGTCCAAGGCATACTCCTAAAATCGGAACTTTGCTTTTAACTTTTTTAATCAGCTCAACCGATATTCCTGCTTCCTTAGGGGTGCAGGGACCAGGAGAAATAATAATATGGGTTGGGTTTAAATCTAAAGCCTCATCAGGTGTTAAAGCATCATTTCTAAAA
>JAGGXL010000146.1 GCA_021163085.1 Thermodesulfobacterium sp.
ATGGGGGCGATGAGGGTTCGACGGGGATAGGTAGGGTTAAACAGCAGGCCGTGGTCGCACCCGCCACGTAAATAAGGGTGCAAAAACACAACTGCCGACGAATATTCTTACGCATTGGCAGCCTAAAAAGAAAGGCTGCCACGCACTTAAGGATGTTGCCTGCGCATCCTTAAGTGTGTGACTAAGCAGGCTTTGGCTAAGGGAATTGGTAGGGTTCCTTTAGCCGAGAATTAGACCTACCTGGTAGAAAGTCTGGGTGCCTGTGCCCAGCTTTCTACGAGATTTAAACACAGGCTAAGCCTGTAGAAGTTTAACCTGAACTATCTCCGGACGCGGGTTCGATTCCCGCCGCCTCCATATTCTTTCTATCTAAGAAAATCCAAAGAATTCCAAAGAGTAGAAAAAATCAAGTCTCAAATTTCTTGACAGTCTAAAAGTCTCAATAAAATCTAACCAAATAGTGTCTGTTCCCTTTACTTGTGGCTCCTTGGCTCTGGTGTAGTAGCACTTGGCTTGGTACGTAAAAAGTTGCTATTTTTACAATAAACTCAAAGTCATCTATTTAGGTTTTTAAAGCTAATTTGTGATGGAAATTTAAATAAGATACTCTTAGATTTTTAAAGAATATTAAGTATAATCTCAAAATAAGAAAATTAAAGCTTAAGATGAAAAACAAATTTAGCTAATAAGATTTTACTAATTGTGACCACTTTTCGGCAATTTCATCTCTTCGTGGTTTATATACAGCTTCATAAAAATATCTTTGGGAAAGTAAAACTCCTTTATCATAACTTTTTACAATGTTTATGGCTTCTTTCCAAGCTTCTTCAAATTTTCCCTTAAATCTATCCTCAATTTGTTTTTTAAAATCTTCAGGAGTTTGTAGTTCATCTCCTATTAAAAAATATTTTCT
Source organism: Thermodesulfobacterium sp. (assembly GCA_021163085.1). GTDB lineage: Bacteria > Desulfobacterota > Thermodesulfobacteria > Thermodesulfobacteriales > Thermodesulfobacteriaceae > Thermodesulfobacterium. Next base: position 914 of record JAGGXL010000146.1, read on the forward strand.
GTCTCCTAATTTTACACAATAAGCCATCTCATCTCCCAATCTCTCTATAAAGATGTTCTTTTCTATTTCTTCAATTTCCTCTTTTGGGAATTTGCGAATTAATTTCCATTTGGGAAGCTTTATTTTTACTTTCATTGGTTTCATAGATTTAAATCCTCTTTTTGCTGCAGCATAAAAAATAGCTCTATTTAAACCAAAGCTCTTTGCTTCTTCTAAAGAATAACCTAAAACGTAGGCTCTTGCTGCCTGTAAGGTTGTCATTACCTGAAATCTTCCTATCATCTTTTTACTCCTTTATTTTTCTCCAATGATGAGTTGCTATAGGGGCGGATTTAGAAATTAAATAAGGTGAGTCGAGATTTTTTATTACTATACCTTCAAATCCCATTTTTAGAGCTTCCTTTAAAGCAATTTCCAAATCTCCTAAAGGTCGATATTCCAAAAAATAAAAAGGTGGTTTTAAAGGAATAGGCTGCATAGGAAAGATAGGAGATATTTCCATAACTTTAAGATTTTTCAATTTTTTCCTTAATTATATATTTTCCTTCTGCTTCAGCTATTATAGTATTTTTAGAATCTTTTATTTGAGCATTTGCTTGAATTAATTTTGACTTCACCTGTTCTGCAGATGCCTCTACTATAACTTTTTCTCCTACTTTCAAAATATTTTTATATCTTATTTTCATTTCTGCAGTAACAGTATAATACCCTAAAGAAATAGTTGCATAGGCACAGGCTTCGTCAAGAAGTGCTGCAATAATTCCTCCATGAATAATTCCCATGTAACCTTGGTATTCTTTATCAAGTATAATTTCTGCTTTTGCTTTTCCATTAGAAAAAATAAAATCTGCTTTTAAACCTTTGGGATTTTCTTTACCGCAAACAAAACAGTAATTATTAATTTCTAATCTTTCATTTTTGTTCATATTTTTTATACAAAAGAGTAACGTATGCTTTTATCCAAGTTATTTAGCCTGTTTGGGGCGTTTCTGAGCTCTTTTTTCTGTACTCTTCAACTTTTTATTTAAAGACATCTCATATGTCAGGCAAAGCAAGTTTTTTCACATCCTCAGAAACCACTTCCACCATTATCTTTTCAAGAACTCTATTTATCACCTACTTTATTATAGTCATAATTCCTTTGCCATCAAGTTTTTTCTTCATCTTTCACCTCCTGAGTCTTTATTTTCCTTCTCATCCAAGAGGTTATAGTATTTACTATATAAGGCTCCCCCTCAACACATTCCATGCACCAGTTACTTTCATACCCTTACTCCCACACAATTATTGAAACACAACCTGTTTCACTAAAACCTCCTAAGCAAGAGATTGAAAGGCATCAAAGTGAGGGAAGCTTCTGAAATTAAATTGGCTAATAAATTCCTTGCCTCAGTTTATAGAATCTTTGAAAAGCTTAATAATTCTATACAGAAACAGCTAAAAAGACTTGATAAGACTTATAAGAAGATAGGAAGCTGGAGGAAAGAGCGAAGAGAATTTAAAAATAAGCGGTGAAGTATTAAAAATGCAGAGAGGTATATTTGATGAGATGTATTATGGTAAGCTGTTAAGAACTTTCAAGGGTTTTGAGAGATTCAAGGAGAAATAAATCTACTTTCTCCATAATTTCTGCAAGATCATTAACAAATTTTTTAGATTGCAAAATATTAGGATAAATCTCAATAAGACTTTTATAATACATAAGTGATTTTTCATAATCTTTTATCATTTTTGCACACATAGCAGCTTGAGAAAGAATCTGAGGCAATCTTTTATAAGATGGAGCCTCTTTAAATGTCTCTTCAATATAAAAAATGGCATCTTCATATTTCCTGATGTCCATCAACTGCCGAGCAATTAATAAATAAGGATGAAGCTTTGTACTTGGTCTGTTAAGCCGTGCACCGGGAATACTGATAATTACAGAAGGAATCCCTAAAACTGGGAGTGTTGTTTCTATTAAATATGCCTTTAACCCTTTATTAAAAAGTTTATCTAAAATATACTCTATTTCTACCTTAAAATCTGAATGAGAAAAAGAAGGTAAATCACCAAAGGATACCTTTTTACCTTCTATAAGAAACTTGGCGTCCTCTAAATCTTTAAACTTTAAAAAGCAATATGTTGGTCCTCCGGATTTATTCAAAATAAATTCACGATAAAGTACTTGTGCTCTGTGTTGAATCAATTCGGTTAAAGCCCTTATTAAAGCAACATCAGGGTTGGGATGGGTTCCGGCAGCACCGTAAACTTTGAGAATTGGTATAGGAGCTAAAGGATCGTAGGTAATTACACCTATAGTTGGAATTTCTAAATCTAAGGAAAAATCTTTAATAGATATTTCAATTCCTGAGGATGAGATCTTTTTAATTATGTCTTTTACTAATGGATTTTCAATAGAATCAATTTCTATGTTAGCAACTTCCAATTTTTCTTCCATAATCTTAGAAATACAATGCCTTTCAATGATCTCACATAAAGCCTGTAAAGTTGCTTCTTCTAAAGTATTTCCTGCTGCCCAACCAGTTGTTCCATATATTCTATAGAACCATTGTAAAGGAAATAAAAC
>JAGGXL010000143.1 GCA_021163085.1 Thermodesulfobacterium sp.
CTTTTTCTCCTGAAGAATTAATATATCTTGCCAAAAAAGAAGGTTTGCAGGCACTTGCCCTTACTGACCACGACACCATAGATGGCTTAAAATTTGCCTATCAAACCGCTAAAGAGGAAACCTCCCCTTTTTATGTGGGGTAGAAATAAGTGTAAAATTTGAAAGACCCGGACATTTTCACCTTCTTGGATATTTCTCAAAACCAGAAATTCCAGAATTAAATGATACTCTCTTAAAACTTAAAAAAGCCAGAAAAGAAAGAAATAAAAAAATGATTGAAAAACTAAACAGTATTGGTATAGAAATCACTCTGGAAGAATTAAAAGAAATTGCAAAAGGAGAAATAGGAAGACCTCACATAGCAAATCTTCTGGTGAAAAAAGGAGTGGTTAAGAGCTTTGAAGAGGCTTTTGAAAGATATTTAAAAAAAGGGGCTATTGCCTATGTACCTAAGGCACTTCTTACTCCTTCAGAAGCCATAAATCTTATTATTAAAGCTAAAGGCATTCCTGTTCTTGCTCATCCTGTAACCTTAAAATTAAACTACTTGGAATTAAAAGAATATTTAAAAGAACTTAAAGAGTATGGTTTAAAAGGTGTGGAAGCCTTCTACACAGAACATACACCTGAATTTACTAAATTTTTAATAGATTGTGCTAAGGAATTGGGGCTTTTAATAACAGGAGGAAGTGATTTCCACGGAGAAAATAAACCCGATATTAAGTTAGGAAAAGGGTTGGGAAATCTTAATATTCCGTTTGAATATTACGAAAATCTTAAAAAGGCACTTGACCTGATTTAGCTAAATCTTTACAATTTTGGATTTTGTATTAATTTTTAATTAAATAGTAAATTTTTTTATAAAGTAATTATCTCAAAAAAATTTTATTAGGGAAAAGGATATGGAAAAGGAAAAGCTTGTCGAAAAGATTATAGAATTAAAAAAGAAAAGAAAGGCTATAATCCTTGCTCACAATTATCAGCCTCCAGAAATTCAGGATATAGCAGATTTGAGAGGAGACTCCTTAGAACTCAGTTTAAAAGCAAGCAAAACCGATGCTGAGGTTATAGTTTTTTGTGGTGTAATTTTTATGGCAGAAACAGCAAAAATTGTATCTCCTCAAAAAAAGGTTATTCTTCCAGTAAGAGATGTTCCCTGTGAGATGGCTGAAATGATAACGGTGGAGGATGTTTTATCTTTAAAAGAAAGATATCCAGATGCACCGGTGGTAACTTATGTTAATTCTTATGCAGAAATAAAAGCTATAAGTGATGTGTGTTGCACTTCAGCTAATGCAGTAAAAGTTGTGGGAACTTTTCCTAACCAAAAAATAATTATGCTTCCTGACATGAATCTTGCTCTTTATACTCAAAGATTCTATCCAGATAAAACCATCATTTATCACGAGGGTTTTTGTCCTTTTCATCATCTTTTGACAAAGGAAGATGTAATAAAAGCTAAAAAGGAACATCCTTCTGCTATTTTTATAGCACATCCTGAATGCCGTCCAGAAGTAATTGATCTGGCTGAGCATGTAGCCTCTACAAGCGGAATGTTAAAACTTGCCAAAAGTTTACCTGATAAAGAGTTTATAATAGGAACTGAAGTGGGGCTTCTTTATCCCTTAAAAAAAGAAAATCCAGATAAAAAGTTTTATCATCCTGCTCCAGAAAAAATGCTTTGTGCTTCTATGAAAAAGATTACTCTTGAAGATCTACTTAATGCTTTAGAAAATTTAGAATTTGAAATAGATCTTAGCGAGGAAGTAATAAAAAAAGCATACAGTGCTGTTAAAAGAATGTTAGAGATAATTTAAATTTCATCAAAAAACACTCCTCTTGACAAAACCCTGAAAATAGATTTTATTTTAATTATAAAGAGTTTATTTAAAATGCAGTCTTTCTTAAAGGAGGATTTGATGGATCTTCAAGATATTTCAAGCTTAGAAGAAAAAATTGATGCCCTTATATCACTGGTGATCCAGTTAAAAAACGAAAAAGAAGCTTTACTGAATAAATTAAAGGAAAAAGAAGAAGAAAATCTAAAACTTTTAGAAGAAATAAATAGGAGGGAGGAGGAAAGAAGGATAATAAAAGAAAGGATTGGTAGTTTAATAGAAAAACTCTCCCAAATATAGTAGATTAAAAATGCAAAAAGCAAGAGAAATTAGCTTTGAATTTTTAGGTCAAACTTTCCTTTTCCGGTCTTTTGTTCCGGAAGAGGAAGTTAAAGAAATTTTAAAATATTTAGAAGATAAAAAAAAGGAGTTAGAAAATTTTAAAAGGATTCCCACTTTTAAATTAGCTGTTTGGCTTCTTTTACAGGTAGCACATGATTATATAAAAATTAAAAAAGAAAAAGAAGTTTTGGAAAGACATGTAAAAAATCAACTTGACAAAGTGGGAGAGTTTTTAAAGAAAGAAGCAATATCCTGGGGTGTTCGTGGGGATGATAAAGACCTGCCAAGCTAACACTATTAGAATAAAGGGGCAAGGTGGTTCTGGGGCTCTTTTGCCCTTAAATGGGCGTTCAGGGCTAACCAGACCCCACCCTAAAATTATTCTAAATAGAGCTTGTGCAGGCAATCCTCACGACACTCTGGGGATCTCTTTTTTTCTATAAACTTCAATTTCAAAGCATATCCTCTTTCCTTCTCCCTCCCAAGCTTCATTTAAATTTTTATTATTTGATATTTGAAATAAAGGGGGGGTATAAAGATGAGTTTTCTTTTAGGAATAATCTTAGGAATTTTAATTGCTGGACTTTTGGTTGGGGCTTACCTTTATTTTCAAAAAAGAAAGGAAAAAGAAACCAGAGAAAGTGCAGAAAAACTTCTTGAGGAAGCCCAGCAAAAAGCCAGAGAAATTTTAGAAAAAGCCGAAAAAGAAGCGAGAATCAAACTACAGCAAGCAGAAATTCAAATAAAAGAGGAACTTTTATCACATAAACAGGCTTTGGAAAAGGAATTTGAAAAAAAATTAAAAGATGTTTCCTTAAAAGAAGAAAGACTTATTCATAAAGAAGAAGCTCTTATTAAAAAAGAAGAAGCCTTAGAAAGAAAATCAAAAGAAATCGAAGAATTAAAATCTCTCATTGAAAATGAAAAAAGACAAATTGAGGAAGTATTAAAACAGGCAAAAGAAGAATTAGAAAAAATTTCTGGACTCTCAGAAAAAGAAGCCAAAGAACTACTACTTAAAAAAGTAGAAGAGGAATTGAAAGAGGAAAAAGCAAAACTTTTAATGAAACTCGAAAATGAAGTAAAAGATGAGGCTAAAAGGAAATCTCAGGAAATCTTAGCTTATGCTATATCAAAAGCTGCTGTTCCATTTGTTACAGAAAAAACAGTCTCTGTGGTTCAACTTCCTAATGAAGAGATGAAAGGAAGAATAATTGGAAGAGAAGGAAGAAACATAAGAACCTTTGAAACTCTGACAGGTGTTGACCTTTTAATAGATGATACCCCAGAAGTAGTAGTTCTCTCGTGTGCAGATCCTTTAAGAAGAGAAATTGCTCGTATTGCTTTAGAAAGGCTTATTGCAGATGGAAGAATACATCCTGCAAGAATTGAAGAAATTGTTAAACAAGTAGAAGAAGAAATGGAGCATCATTTAATGGAAGTGGGAGAAAAAGCCTGTTTTGAACTTGGTGTATATGGACTTCATCCTGAGCTTGTTAAAATGATAGGAAAATTAAAGTATAGAACAAGTTACAGCCAGAATGTTCTACAACACTCAATTGAGACAGCTATAATTTGTGGAGCTCTTGCAGGTGAGCTCGGAATAGATGTAAAAAAAGCAAAAAGAGCTGCTTTGCTACATGATATAGGGAAAGCAGCCTCTTATGAAATGGAAGGACCCCATGCATTAATAGGTGCTGAAATAGCAAGAAAATACGGAGAGGAAGAAGAAATCGTAAATGCCATAGCTTCTCATCATGAAGATATTCCTGTTACAAGCATGCTGGGAATAATTTTACAAATTTCTGATGCTATATCAGGAGCAAGACCCGGAGCAAGAAGAGAACTTCTTGAGGCTTACGTTAAAAGAATAAAAGAACTTGAAACCATCGCCTCTTCATTTAAAGGTGTGGAAAAAGCCTTTGCTATACAAGCTGGAAGAGAGATAAGGGTAATTGTTGATGATAAAAAAATAAGCGATGAAGAAGCTTATGTACTGGCTCGAGAGATTGCTCAAAAGGTAGAAAAAGAATTAACTTATCCAGGAATTATAAGAGTTACAGTAATTAGAGAAACAAGAGCTATTGAATATGCTAAGTAAAATAAAAATTATTTTTTTAGGAGACATTGTTGGAAGTTCGGGAAGAAAAGCAGTAAAAATTTTTCTTCCCGAATTAACTAAAAAATTCAATCCTGATTTTGTAATAGCAAATGCAGAAAATGCAGCTGGTGGATACGGACTTACAGAAAAAGTTGCAGAAGAACTTTTTTCTTATGGAATAGACATTTTAACCTCAGGAAATCATATATGGAAAAGACAGTTTTTTCCCTATCTTCAAAAAACTGAAAGAGTCCTAAGACCAGCAAATTACGGAAAAAATGCACCTGGTAAAGGCTGGACTATCTATAGCAAAAATAATATAAAACTTGGAGTAATAAATTTAGAAGGTAGAATCTTTATGAGACCTCTGGAAAACCCCTTTGTTGTAGGAAAAAAACTTGCTGAAGAACTAAGAAAAGAAACCCCTTTTATTGTTGTAGATTTTCATGCTGAAGCCACTTCTGAGAAACTGGGATTAGGATATTTCTTGGATGGGCTTGTTTCAGCAGTAATAGGTACCCACACTCATGTTCAAACCTCAGATGAAAGAATCTTATCCAAAAGAACAGGATACATCACAGATGTAGGAATGTGCGGAGCTGTTGATAGTATTATAGGAATGAAAATAGACCAGGCTTTGGAAATGTATCTTAGCATGGTTCCAAGAAAGCTGGAAGTTGAAAAAAATGGAAAAGTAAAAATAGAAGGAATTTACTTAGAATTTAACGAAAAAGGGGAAACCACTTATATAGAAAGACTTAGACTAATTGATTAGCTACTTTTTTTGTGGTGTTTTTTCCACCATTTTTTAAAAAGCTGTTTTTTTAAAGGCGAAAGCCTATCTATAAATAAAATTCCATCCAGATGATCATATTCATGCTGGAAGGCTATAGCGGATATTCCCTCTAATTCTTTTTCAAAAGGATTACCGTTTATATCATAAGCTTTTATATAAAGTTTAGCATGCCTTTTTACAGGTGCATAATATCCTGGAATACTAAGACATCCCTCTTCATAAACAGTTTCTCCCTCTGCAGAAAGTATTTCTGGATTTATGTAAACTTCGAGTTTCCTCTTGCCCTCTTTTTGAGAAATATCCATTATAAAAAACCTTTTTAAAATACCTACCTGATTTGCAGCAAGACCAAGACCTTTGGCTTTATACATAGTTTCAGCCATTTTATCTATAGTATGCTTTAACTCACCATCTATATTCTCTATAGGTTTTGCTTTTTCTCTAAGTGCTGAATGCCCTAAAATAAGAATTTCCATATTCCAGCCTCATTTTATAATTAATTCTATTCTAAAACTTTTTTTAATTTTTTCAAGAAGATTATCCTCTATACAATCCACCATTTATATGAAATACGCAACCAGTAATATAGCTTGCTTTTTCACTTGCTAAAAAGGAGGTTAAATAGGCTACTTCTTCTGGTAGCCCTGCTCTTTTGAGGGGAATCTGGTTTAAAAAGATTTCTCTTATTTTTTCAGAAAGAGCTGATGTCATATCGGTTTCTATGTATCCTGGTGCAATTACATTTACAGTAATATTTTTACCTGCTACTTCTAAAGCAAGGGCTTTTGAAAATCCCACTATTCCTGCCTTTGCTGCTGCATAATTTGTCTGACCAGGATTTCCTGTAAATGCAACCACTGAAGAAATGTTAATAATTCTTCCCCATTTTTCTTTTAACATCATAGGAAGGATTGCTTTTGTAACATAAAATACTGAATATAAATTTGTTTTAATAACTCTGTCCCAGTCTTCTTCCTTCATTCTTAAGAACAAAGTATCCCTTACAATACCAGCGTTATTTACCAAAATTTGAATGTTTCCTATCTCTTTTTCAATTGCTTTTATTTTTTCACTTACCTCTTGAAAATTAGCCACATCAAATTTTGCTAAATAAGCATTTTTCCCCATCTTTTTTATTTCTTCAGCTAACTCCTTAGCCTTATCTTCTGAACCTCTGTAATTAATGACTACATCAGCTCCCTGTTTAGCAAGTTCATAAGCTATGGCTCTTCCTATTCCACGAGAAGAACCGGTTACAAGAGCAACTTTCCCATTCAAACTGCTCATTATTCTTCCTCCTTCTAAGAATTTGAAAAAACATTTTAAAGTTAATGAGAAAATTGTCAATTTCTCTTGACAACTAATTTAAATTATGATAGAGAAATCTTAATAGAACTTAGAAAAAACTAATCTTAAAGGAGTGACTTATGATAGAGATAAGACTACATGGAAGAGGGGGTCAGGGAGCAGTTACTTCAGCAGAATTAATTGCTATTGCAGCTATTAATCAAGGAAGCTTTGCACAAGCCTTCCCAAGCTTTGGACCTGAAAGAAGAGGAGCTCCAGTCCAGGCTTTTGCAAGGATTGATAACAAAAGAATTCGCACAAGAGAAAAGATATACCATCCTGATGTAATTATAGTTCTTGACCCTACCCTTCCTAAAATCACAAATGTTACTGAAGGACTGAAAAAAGATGGGATAGCAATTCTGAATTCTCATTTTTCTGAAAGTGAAGTTAGAAAATTTTTGAAAAATTACAAGGGAAAACTTGCTATTGTTGATGCCACAAAAATTGCTTTAGAAGAGCTTGGACTTCCTATAACTAATACTACCATGCTTGGAACTTTCATAAAAGCAACAGGACTAATCGATGTAAAGTATATGGAAGAAGCCTTAAAAGAGAGATTCGGGAAACTTGCTGAAAAAAATATAAAAGCTTTAAAAAGAGCTTTAAAAGAGACCAAAATTTATAAATAAAGGAGTTAGCTATGCCAAAGGATCAAGGATTAGTTAGTTGGAAAGAGCTGGCACCTGGAATGTTTATTTTAGAACCAGGTAATTCTGTCAAATTTAAAACAGGTGATTGGAGAACTTATAGACCCGTGTTGGATAAAGAAAAATGTATAAAGTGCGGAATGTGCTATGCAATTTGCCCAGATCTTTGCTATAAAAAAGATGAAGGAGGCTATTATATTGTTAATCTTTATTACTGTAAAGGTTGCGGATTATGTGCAAAACATTGTCCCAAAGGTGCTATTACAATGGTTTTAGAGGAGGACTAAAATGGGAAAAGTTATTGCTAAAGAGGTTTCCATTGCTATAGCTGAGGCAGTTGCCCAGTGTAAAGTAGATGTGATTTCAGCTTATCCAATTACTCCACAAACTCATATTGTTGAACATCTGGCTGAGCTTGTAAATAATGGAGAACTTGACGCTGAATATATACCTGTTGAATCCGAACATGCAGCCATGAGTGCCTGTATAGGAGCTTCTGCAACAGGTGTAAGAACTTTTACTTCAACCTCTTCTCAGGGGCTTCTTTTAATGTATGAAAATCTTTTTATTGCCTCTGCCTTTAGACTTCCTGTTGTTATGGTCATTGCTAATCGTTCAATCTCTGCTCCTATAAGCATATGGAATGATCATTCTGATGTAATGACTATGAGAGATTCGGGATGGATTCAAACTTTTGCAGAAAATGGACAAGAAGCAGTAGACCTTGTTTATCATGCCTACAGAGTTGCCGAAAAAGCTTTGTTTCCCGTGGCATTAAATATAGATGGTTTCACTCTCTCTCACGTAATAGAACCTATTGAACTACTGGATCAGGAACTTGTTGATAAATATGTCCCCCCTCTTCGTATGAAATACAAATTAGACCCAAAAAAACCAATTAGTATGGGAGCTATAGGAGTTCCTGAAATATATACTGAAGCAAAAAAAGCTCAAGATAAAGCTTTAAAAGCCTCTTACAGAATTATAATGAACGCCTGGAAAGAGTTTGAAAAGCTTACAGGAAGAAGATATCAACCTATTGAAAGCTACAAAATGGAAGATGCAGAAGTTACTCTTATAATTATGGGAAGTCTTGCAGGAACAGCCATGGATGCGGTTGATTTATTAAGAAAGAAAGGTAAAAAGGTAGGACTTATAAGAATAAGGCTGTGGAGACCTTTTCCTCTAAAAGATTTTCTTAGAGCTATAGGTAAAGTTAGAGCTATAGGAGTTGTTGATAGAGCTGTAAGTCATGGTTCAACCGGTGGTCCTGTAGGAATTGAGGTTCGTTCAGCTCTTTATCAATCAAACAAAAGACCTAAAGTAGTAAACTTCGTAGCCGGACTTTCAGGAAGAGATGTAACGGTTGAAGATTTTGTAGAGCTTTTTGAAAAAACATATGAGGCTATAAGCAAAAAACCAAGATTCTCCTACGAAATTTATGGAGTAAAGGAGTAGAGCTATGAGACCAGAACTTAAGAATTTTAAAGGTTTTACTTTAAAAAATTTACCAAAATATGAAGGATTTGCTCCAGGTCATAGAGCTTGTCAGGGATGCGGAAATGTTCTTCCCTTAAAATTAGCTTTAAAAGCTTTAGGTTCAAATACAATCGCAGTGTCAGCTACAGGATGTATGGAAATTATTTCAAGTCCCTTTCCTTATACTTCTTGGAATATACCCTGGATACATGTGGCTTTTGAAAATGCAGCTTCTGTTGCTTCAGGGATTGAAGCTGCTATAAAGGCATTAAAAAGAAAAGGAAGAATATCAAAAAGAAAAAAAATAAATGTAGTTGTTTTTGCTGGAGACGGAGCAACTTTTGATATAGGTCTTCAGTTCCTTTCTGGAGCTCTGGAAAGAGAACACGATTTTATTTATATCTGTCTTGATAATGAGGCTTATATGAATACAGGAGTTCAGAGATCAAGTGCTACTCCCTTTGGAGCTCATACCACGACAAGTCCTGCAGGAAAAATTGTAAAGGGAAATGTTAGATGGAAAAAAAATCTAATGGGTATTGTAGTTGCTCACAATATTCCCTATGCAGCTACAGCAAGCCCTGCTTATCCTGTTGATCTTATGAATAAAGTTAAAAAGGCATCCTTAGTAAATGGGCCTGCTTTTATTCATGTATTTTCTCCCTGTCCTACAGGATGGGGATGTAAGACTGAAGATAGTATTATGACAAGTAAGCTTGCAGTGGAGACTCGTATTTTCCCTCTTTATGAAGTAATAGACGGAAAATACATTTTAAACAGGAAAATTGATAAACCAAAACCCATAGAGGAATACTTTAAACTTCAGAGAAGATTTAGACATTTAACACCTGAACAGATAGAATACATTAAAAAGCATGTAGATGAGGAATACGAAAAAATTGTTAAGCTCTCTGAGTGTTTTGGAGCTAAATCTTAACTTCTTGACGCTTTTCAAATATAGGTTATATTAAAAAATTAATTTGCGGGCGTAGCTCAGCCTGGTAGAGCGACAGCTTGCCATGCTGTAGGTCGCGGGTTCGAATCCCGTCGCCCGCTCTCTTAAAATAATTTTTTGAGGTTTTTAAATGAAAATAGCCCATTATGGACATTCCTGTTTTAAAATAATTACTGAAGAAGGAAAAAAAATTCTTATAGATCCCTGGATTAGTAATCCCTTAGCTCCTAAAAATGTTGATCTCGGTCCTTATGATTTTATATTAATAACTCATGCTCATGGAGACCACTTAGGAGACGTTCTTAAACTTGCAAGAACTGCAGTTACTGAAGTTATTGCCATTCACGAAATTCAGCAGTATTTATTAAAACACGGAATCCCCAAAGCAACAGGAATGAACATAGGAGGAACCTATAGAGTTAATAATCTCAAATTTACCATGGTTCCTGCTTTACATAGTTCCTCTTTTCCTGATGGAAATTATGGAGGAGATGCTTGTGGATTTGTAATCACTCTGGAGAATGATATTTCTATTTATCATGCAGGGGATACAGGATTGTTTTATGATATGAAACTGATTGGAGAACTTTATTCTCCCAAGATTGCAATTCTTCCTATAGGTGATCACTATGTAATGGGCCCTAAGGAAGCAGCCAAGGCTTGCGAGTTTATAAGACCTGAAATAGTAATACCTATGCATTACGGTACCTTTCCAATACTTACAGGGAACATAGAAGATTTTGAAAAAGAATTAAAAAAATACAATCTTTCAATTACTATTATCATTCCAGAATTAGGTAAAGAGGTTACTGTCTAACTCCTATGCCATTACTTTTTTCCATTTCAGGTTATCACAACGCTGGTAAAACTACCCTTGCCCTCTCACTCTGTGAAATTCTTAAAACTCGAGGATTTAAAATTGCAGTAGTTAAATCTTCTAAAGAAAAAGAAATTTTAACAGATACACCAAAAAAAGATACATGGCTTTACAAAGAAGCAGAAATACCTGCGGTTGGCTTATTTCAGGAAAATCTATTTACCCTTTATATTAACCCCGAAGGTTTAAACTTATCCTCTTTTAAAGAGTGGTATGTATATTTCTTATCTCTTTTCTGGAATTTTGACATTGTTATTTTAGAAGGTTTTAAAAATTTTGATATGGTCCATAAGATATGGGTAGTAAAGGAAAAAAACGAAGATTTGAAAAAGATAAAAAGTGAATTAAGAAACTTGTTAGGTTTTGTTGTAAAAAATAATATAGAAGAATGGAAAACCAATTATCCTGAAGAAAAATTTTTTCTTTTTGAAGAAAAGGAAGTACTTACAGATTTTATTGAAGAATTAGTTAAAAAACATAAACCAAAAGTTTTACTTAAAGTAAATGACAAAAAAATACATATGAAGGATTTTGTGGAAGAAATTTTGATTTCTCCTTTACTGGGATTTATAAAAGTTTTAAAAGGAGTTCCTGAGAAGATTGAAAATATAGAAATTAAAATTAAATTCTAATAAAGAGCTTGACAAAGAGAATATTTAATTTATATTGTGTTAAACACAACATAAGGAGAGATAAGGGGCCGGTAACTCAGCCTGGCAGAGTACCAGCCTTTTAAGCTGGGAGTCGTAGGTTCGAATCCTACCCGGCCCACATTTAATAAATTGCCCCCATCGTCTAGCCAGGTCCAGGACACCGGCCTTTCACGCCGGCGGCAGGGGTTCAAATCCCCTTGGGGGCGCTTTTCTATCTTAACGTATTAAATTTATGAGTTTTAAAAAACTTGCTGTAGTTCTTTTAAGCTCCGGGATGGATAGCACAGTTTGTGCAAGTATAGCAAGTCAAGATCATTGTTTAGCCTTCTTACATTTTCAATATGGACAGAAAGCTCAGAAAAAGGAACTCGAATGTTTTTATAAATTGGTGGATTTTTTCCAACCAGAAAAATTTCAAATAGTTGAACTTCCTTTTTTTAAAACTTTTGGTGGTTCAAGTCTTACATCTGAAGAACTTGATATTCCTGAACATTCTGAAAAAGGCATTCCTTCCACTTATGTTCCTTTTAGAAATGGAATTTTCTTAAGTATTGCTACTGCATGGGCTGAAGTTATAGGAGCAAAAAAAATATTTATAGGAGTAAACGAGATTGATTTTTCTGGTTATCCTGATTGCAGAAAAGAATTTATAGAAATTTTTAATAAAGCTATAAATGCAGGAACCAAACCAGAAACTCAGATTCAAATAGAAACACCTATTATAAATCTTTCTAAAAAAGAAATTATTGAACTGGGTATAAAATTGGGGACTCCTTTTAACTTGACCTGGTCTTGCTATAAGGAAGGAGGTAAAGCTTGTGGAAGATGTGAATCCTGTAAATTGAGGCTAAAAGCTTTTAAAGAAGCTGGGATTCCTGATCCTATCCCTTATGAAAGTGTTTAAATTTGAATGTAAAAGATGTGGTTTTTGCTGTAAAGGTGAAAGTACAATAAGTCTTTCTGAAGAAGATATTTCAAGAATTGCTAATTTTCTTAATCTTTCAAAATCGGACTTTTTAAAAAAATATACAATTAAAAAAGGAACAAGAATAGAAATGAAGGTTAAAAATGGTTTTTGTATATTTTTTGATGAAAAGAAAAGGATTTGCAAAATACATCCTGTAAAACCTGAAAAATGTAAAGAGTGGCCTCTTGTGCCTGCTATTTTTAAAGATAGAGAGGCTTTTGAAATTATAAAAAATTCTTGCAAAGCTCTCAAAGATATAAGTTGGGAAGAATTAAAATTTTTAAAAAACTTGCATAAGTAAAAAAATGTTTTAAAATTAAAACAAAACTTTAAGGAGGATGAGTATAATGAACGAAGAGAAGTTGAGATTTTATAAAAGCTTAGGATTAAAATTAACTCCTCAAAGACTTGCCATTCTTGAATATCTGGAAAATAACAGGTCTCATCCATCAGCTGAAGACATTTACAACGCTTTAAAACCTCGTTTCCCAAGTATGTCTTTTGCTACAGTTTATAATACTATGGAAGTGCTTGTAAAAAAAGGTTTAGTAAAGGAGCTGAGTGTAGAAAGCACAAGAAAAAGGTTTGATCCCTTCACTCATCCACATCATCATTTCTTCTGTAAAAGTTGTAAAAAAGTTATAGATGTTGGAACTATCAAAAATAATATAAAAATTCCTGAAGAACTAAAAGATTGCGAACTAAGTGAGTATCAAATTATCTTTTTTGGTTTGTGTCCAGAGTGTAAGAGCAAAAGTAAGCAATAGTGCATTTACCTTGACAAAACGAAATGTTATATTATTTTATAAGATTGCGTAAAAGAAGGGCCCGTAGCTCAGTTGGTTAGAGCCACCGGCTCATAACCGGAAGGTCCCAGGTTCGAATCCTGGCGGGCCCATTAACAGAATATATGTCTCTTTTAGTAAAAAATTTTTACAATTTTTTAGAAACTATAGCGCCTCTTCACATAGCAGAACCTCAAGACAATAATGGATTACAAATAGGATCTTTATTTAATCAGGTATCTGGTATTCTTTTAACTGTAGATGTTTCAAAAGAGGCAATTTCTTATGCTTCTGATAAAGGACTTAATCTTATAATAAGTCATCATCCTCTTATTTATAGACCTCTTACAAAGCTCACTACAGACGAATACAAAGGAGATCTTATTTATTCTCTTATAAAAAAAGAACTCAATGTAATCTCCTGGCACACCCCTCTTGATAAAATTTCTGAAGGAGTTTCTGAAGCTTTTATAAAAGCCCTTAACTTGGAGGGCTCTGAATTTATTCTTAAAGAAAAAAATGAAAATTTTGGCTTAGGAAGGGTTGTATACTTAAAAAAATCTATTAAACTGCAAGATTTGGTTAAAAAAATTAGCGATCTTATTAATAGTTGGGTTATGGTGGTAGGAGATTTAGAAACCGAGATCGATTCTTTTGGTTTCTGTGGAGGCTCAGGGGCTTTCTTAAAAGAAGAGCTCAAAAAACTAAAAATCAATACCTTAATAACATCTGATGTTAAATATCATAGTGCACAAGAAGCCTATGAAGAAGAGTTTAATTTCATAATAGTAGATCACGGAGTTTCAGAAAGTTTTGTATTACCTTTTCTTAAAGAAAAACTGCAGGAATTTCTGAAAATTCACAACACAGAAATTCCTGTGGAAATATTCAAAAATAAAAGTCCATATAAAATTTTTATTTCCAAAAAGGAGGGTTGAGTAAATGCAAGAAGAGATATTAAAGCTTATTGAATTACAAAAAATTGACTTAGAGGTGCTTAAAATTGAAAAAAGCATGCAAGAAATTCCCCAATCACTAAAAAAAGTTCAAAAAGAAAGAGATCAGCTAACACAAAAACTGGAAGACCTCAATCATTTAATAGAAAAAAAGAAAAAACAAAAGGATCTATTTGAAGAAGAATTAAAACAGGAATATCAGAGACTTAAAAGCACTCAATCCAGACTAATCCATATCAGAGGAACAAGAGAATATCAGCTTCTCCTAAGAGAAATCGAAGAAATCAAAAAAACAAATAAACAAAAAGAAGAAGAAATATTAAAACTTATGGAGGAAATAGAAAACTTAGATAAAGAAAAAGAAAAACTTAAAAAGGAAGTTGAGAACACAGAAAATTTGTTTAAAGAAGAAAAACAAAAATTTGACTCTTTTTGTGCTAAACTTTCAGAAAACAAAGAAAATTTCTTAAAAAAGAGAGAAGAAATTGCAAAGAAAATCCCTTCCAATCTTCTAAGAAAGTATGAAACTATAAAGCAGAAAAAGGGAGGAATTGGGATTGTCCCTGTAGATAACTATGTGTGCGAAGGCTGTCACATGGCTATTCCTCCTCAACTTTACAACGAGCTTCAAAGAGATAATAGATATTACGAATGCCCACATTGTAAAAGATTAATTTATTATAAGAAAATTTATATTCAGGAGGATTCTAATCAAGAAGAAAATAAATCTTCTCTAAAAGAAGCTTCGCTATCTTAATTTAATGAATCCTATCATTCTAAAACTTGCAAAAGACCTTTCAAATATTAATAAAATTGCTGAAGAGGTAGCTTCTTATCTTAAAGAAGATAAAGTGGGAGCTATACCCACTGAAACCTTTTATGGTCTTGCTGCAAATCCTTTTTCAGAAAAAGCTGTAAAAAAAATTTTTTATTTAAAAAGAAGACCACCTAATAAACCCATACCTTTACTTATAGGAAATTTGAAACAACTTTCACTTATAGTGAAGGATGTCCCACCATTAGCTGAAAAACTAATTTCAAAATTCTGGCCTGGTCCTTTAACTATAATATTCAAAGCAAAGGAATCTATTCCGCCTCTGCTTACTGCTAACACAGGAACTATAGGAGTCAGACTTTCTTCTTCTCCTGTAGTAAAAAAATTATGTGAAGTATTTAAAGCTCCTATCACAGGAACAAGTGCTAACATAAGTGAAGGAGCTCCTTTGAGAAGTACAGAAGAAATATTGAATAAAATCCCAGAAGTGGACTTTGTTTTAAATGGAGGTAAACTTCAGGCTAAAGCACCTTCAACTGTTGTTTCTGTAATAGATAACAAGCTTTCACTGTTAAGAGAAGGAATAATTCCTTTTGAAAAAGTTAAAGTTTCACTTCTCCTCTAAATATCTCCTGCTATCTTTTTAACTTTGCCTTGCTTAAATTTCAAGTCGGGAATTCAAAACCTGTTATTTACTTAGGAAATTTGAACAATTCTTAATAAGATTTATAAGGAAAACTGACTCTCAATTTCTATTTTATTTAAAATTGATCCTGTTGCGTAAAGATAAGCTTTAACTTCTACAGGCCTTGTCCAACTAAATTTGCTATTCCTCCTCTATTTCTATTTCTAAATAAGAATGTCCACATTCATAGCACTTTACATCTAAAATATTTTCTAAATGTGCTACATATAAAGTATCTGCTCCACAGAATTTACAAATTTCTCCTATATTTTCTTCTTTTATAGCATTAAGTATATCTTCCTTGATATCTTCAGGGATATCAGGGTCAAAAATCACTTTCACCCTTGCCTCCTCGGTTAAAATTC
>JAGGXL010000002.1 GCA_021163085.1 Thermodesulfobacterium sp.
GAATTAAAAAAATTAATAAGTTACTCTACTTTACCGTTGCTCTGATAGCAGTTTTAAGTCTATCTATAAGGATTTGAAGAGTTTTAACTTCCTTAATCTTATTATGAAGAGTATCTTTAACCAATTGTTCTAATTCTGAATCTTCAAAAGCAACCCTAAATTTACCTTTTTCAGAAGGAACAATAATCCAGCCAATCTCTTTCAAACTTGACAGAAGGAGTTTCTTGTATTACTTTATTACTGATGCTGTCTGGGGATGGTGTCCCGGCACCACTTGACCCAGCAGCACGAGGGGAGCCGGAGACTCCCCCATGAACTTTCCATATAATTTCATACTCGCCTTTAGCTACTCTATTCTTAATATTTGAAATTTTCCTTGGATGAAAAGAAATAAATTCTAAAGAACCATCTTCTAAATCTATAAAAACTCCTAAAAATGCTTTTTGTTTACGATTGGTAAATTTTTTAAAAAAGTTTTG
This sequence comes from Thermodesulfobacterium sp., assembly GCA_021163085.1. Classification (GTDB taxonomy): domain Bacteria; phylum Desulfobacterota; class Thermodesulfobacteria; order Thermodesulfobacteriales; family Thermodesulfobacteriaceae; genus Thermodesulfobacterium. The sequence goes on from JAGGXL010000002.1 coordinate 480, forward strand.
AGCCTACCTATGAGGAATTGAAAGTTTTCTATTGCATCTTGTTTATATTTCCTATATAATTGTTTTAAGCTTACCTATGAGGAATTGAAACCTTCAGCGGACGGCGTTACATGCCGCCGCTGAGTTTGGGCGTTAAGAAAGAAAAATGAAAATTTATTTAGATGTATGTTGTTTAAATCGTCCTTTTGATGACCAAACATAAGATAGAATCCATCTTGAAACAGAAGCAGTTGTAACTATTTTAAAATATGTAGAACTGGGAAAGTTTATGTTAATAAATAGCGATGCAATTTTTTATGAAATTAGTAAAATTCCCAATTTGGAAAGAAAAGAGAAAGTTTTTTCTTTAATTTCAAAAGCTCAAATGTACATTGAATTTAATCAAAAAATTTTGGATAGAGCTAAAGAAATTCAAAAATTGGGAATAAAAAGCTATGATGCCTTGCATGTTGCCTGTGCAGAAGAAGCAAAAAGTGATATATTTTTAACAACGGACGATAACTTATTGAAAAAACTTAAAAAGAATAAACTAAAAATTAAAGTAAAAGCGGATAATCCATTAAATTGGATAATAGAGGTAATATAAAATGAAAGTGTATAATATGTCTCTAGAAGAAATTAAAAGGGAAGGGATAAGAATATTAACTAAGAACTTGGGTATAGTGGGAATGATTAGATTTTTTCAGCAGATAGATAAGGGATGGGGAGATTATACTAAAGAAAGAGAAAAATGGTTAGGAAATCCAAGTCTAGAGGAAATTTATAAAGAGATAAAGAAATTAAAAGAAAACATCTAAAAACTCACTTTAGCGGACAGGTTAATTACCTGCCGCTGAGTTTGGTTTTGAGCCTACCTATGAGGAATTGAAAGCCTTTTCCTCTTGTTGTTTTTTAATAAGAGATGAAAGATTATTTATACTAAAGATATATAAATTTTAGACGATATAATATCTTACAACTAAAATATTAGGTGAACATGTTATTCAGTAATTTTTAATTTTAATCTTTCCCAATATTTAGTCTTTAAAATGGCTTTTCTAAGTTGTGGAAAAGGATCTTTTAAAGCAGGCACTGTATAACTAACTAATTTACCTCAAGAGGAAGATAAGCTTACTCTATAAGTATTCTTTAATCTTTTTTGATTTTTCTTTAGCGCTCATTTAATTTTTATAATTTCAAAACGCATTTTTATTCATCTAACGCCAAACTCAGCGGACGGTATTTTTACCTGTCCGCTGGTAAGATTTGTTAAAAATTAATCTATTTCAAATTCTTCTCTTGGTACCCCGGACTGTCTTATAATAGAGATTAATGTACCTTTTTTAATTTCTTTATGGTCTGGGACAAGAACTGTAATAGTTATTCTTACTTCCTTAAACCCATATTTTTGAAGTATCTTACAAACTTCTCTGCCAGAAAGGACTTTCAACTTGGACAATTGATACCTCAAAAGAAGATATATATTTCCTCTTTTAATCTTTCTTTTATTTCTTCAGGTGATGCACACTCAAAGAAAAGAGTTACAGCCTCTTCTAAATTCTTTTTTGCTTCTTCAACAGTATAACCTTGACTTGCTATATCCAGTTCAGGACATAGCGCTACAAACATATCATCTTCTTTTTGAATTATAGCTGTAAGTTTGTATTTCATACTTAAATAATAAACTACAAATTTCTTATTTTATAAGTATTCTTTAATGGATTTTTTTTCTAACGCTTAAACTCAGCGGCAGCGTGTAACTTTGTCCGCTGGAGAAGGGGGTATTAGAGATTTTTACCTTAGTTTCCATGATTTTAGATCTTTTCCAGTAAGAGCCTTATATCCTTCACTAAGAATTTTGTAATAATCATCCTTTTCATCAGCTAAGTCACTAAGAAAATGTTTGGTCATATCTCGATAAGGAGCAAGATCTTCACCAGCTAAAAAGTCTGTGAGAATTTGACGATAGTGATTTAATTCAATAATCGCTTCATAAGTTTTCCTCACTACTTCAAATAAAGATTTATCAAGTTCGGCTAAAGTAGGAAGAAGTCTTTCGTACATAACAGTACAATATTTAGGAATTACACAGCCTGAACTATATTCATCCTCAGGTTTTTCCTTTATTCAAAAATGCTCTGACCCGTCCTTAGCAATATGAAGCCAAAATACTGCTTTAGGATATAGCTGAAATGCTTCTTTCAGTGTATTTAATACACGAAACATAGAAACTAAAGCCCAATAATTCTTTTCAAGTTCTTCTGCTAATAGTATTTTTATCGCACTTATTTTACGCATTCTTTCTGATCGCTTACGGAAAAATTCCAAGAATTCTTTTACTAAGAACAATAAAATAGCAATTACTACAGTTACCGGGAGGTACTCACCAAGATCTTTTAATGACTGCATAAAACTACTTATTAATCTATCTAACGCCAACTCAGCGGCGGGCGGTATTGCCCGTCCGCTGGAGGGTTTGTTAAGACTTTTGTTTATAAATTATATTTAGCTTTGAGCGTTCTAATTACTTCTTGTGGATTAGATAATTTTTTTACTATTTGTTGAATTTCAGTTTCTTTAGCTTGTGCAGCCGTTACATACAATAGAACTGTTTCTAAATGGTAAAGTGGCCCAAATAGTTTATCATCCGTATTCCAACCGCCGCTAATACCAGAAGAAAAATGAAAAGCTTTTGTTCTTATATAAACTCTGGTTTTATTTTTACCAAGAGGTTCAAAATAATAAGAAAC
>JAGGXL010000152.1 GCA_021163085.1 Thermodesulfobacterium sp.
TAACTTTTTTAATCAGCTCAACCGATATTCCTGCTTCCTTAGGGGTGCAGGGACCAGGAGAAATAATAATATGGGTTGGGTTTAAATCTAAAGCCTCATCAGGTGTTAAAGCATCATTTCTAAAAACAAAAATTTCTCCTTCCCATAATTTTTCAAGCATAATACCTACTAATTGAACAAGATTGTAAGTAAAAGAATCATAATTATCTATTACTAAAATCCTTTTCATACTCAGACAAACTCTCTTACTATTTCTAAAGCTTTAAATAAAGCTTTAGCTTTATTTATGGTTTCTTCATATTCTCTTTCTGGATCAGAATCAGCAACTATTCCTGCTCCTGCCTGAACATAAAGTTTTTTACCCTTTTGGAAAAAAGTTCTTATAGTAATACAAAAATCCATATTTCCAGAGAATCCAAAGTAACCTACCGCTCCTGCATAGGGGCCTCTTACTTTATTTTCAAGTTCTGTAATAATTTCCATAGCACGAATTTTGGGTGCTCCAGAAACAGTCCCTGCTGGAAAGGTTGCTGAAAAAGTATCAAACATGTCAATACCTTTTCTTGCTTTCCCTCTAACCCCTGAAACCAAATGCATCACATGGGAATATCTTTCAACTACCATAAGCTCATAAACTTCTACACTTCCATATTCACAAACCTTTCCAACATCATTTCTTCCAAGATCAACAAGCATAATATGTTCTGCAAGCTCTTTTTCATCTTTTCTAAGTTCGTTCTCCAATTCTTTATCTTCTTTTTCTGTTTTTCCTCTTTTACGAGTACCTGCAATAGGCCTTGTTTCCACAATACCATCTTCCATTCTAACCAAAATCTCTGGAGAAGAACCTATTAAAACTTCATCTCCTAATTTGAGATAGAAAAGATAGGGAGAAGGATTAACTTTTCTCAAAGCACGGTATATAAGAAATGGAGGAATTTCTGTTTCAAAAAAAAATCTTTGAGAAAGTACAACCTGAATTACATCTCCATTTTCAATATATTTTTTAGCTTTCTTTACCATAAACATAAATTCTTCTCTGGAGATCTCGGAAGTAAAACCAGAAGAATATTTTTCTGGAATATCTTCTTTAAAATTTTTCACTCCAGAAATCTTCTCTTTCAAAGATACCAAAGTTTTATAAGCAGAATCATAAAAAATTTCAGGATTCTCTTTTTCATCCTTTTTCCAGATATTATAAATAAGTTTTAAATCGTGTTTTAACCTATCATGAACTAATAAGATTTCCGGGAATATAAAATGCAAATCTGCAAAGCCAAGACTATCTTCTCCAGGGAGTATCTTTTCAAAAAACTTTATACTTTCGTAGCTTACAAAACCAACTGCCCCGCCATAAAATCTTGGAAGATCCTTAAAGTGCGGAGCTTTAAACTTTTTCATAAGGCTTTTAAGCTCTAAAAAGGCATTATCAGATTCTTTTTCTACTTTGTTAAGTTGAGAATTTACTTTCTCTGTTATCTCAATCTTTTTTCCTTTGCTTTTAAAAATCAAAAAAGGATTTATTCCTATAAAACTATATCTTGCCCACTTTTCAGCACCCTCAACACTTTCAAAAAGAAATCCGTATCCATCTTCAAAAACCTTATAAAAAAGAGAAATCGGAGTATCAAGGTCACAGGGCAAATCAATCCACACAGGAATTAAATTGTATTCTTTAATTAATTTCAAAAATTCATCTTTTGAAGGAGAAATATTAATGAGATTCATTCTTTTATTTCCTTATAAACTTTATGTGAAAGATCTTCCAAGTTTTCAAAATTGATATCTTTCTGAACTCCCTTTCTCATATCTCTTAGTATAGCAGATCCTTTATTTATTTCTTCTTCTCCCAAAATAAGAGAATATTTGGCAGAAAGTTTATCCGCATTTTTAAGTTGTGCCTTTAAAGATTTTTCTTCATAAGTCACTTCACATCTCAAACCCTTTTTTCTAAGAAGTGTAGCCAGTTTTAATCCGTTCATTAATGTTTCTTTTCCCAGAAGGATTATAAAAACATCGGGACATAGCTTTTCTAAAAATTGTTCTGAAGAAAATATACCCTTATTTTCTTTATTTCCCAAAATTGAAATAGCCCATCTTTCAAGGCCTATAGCGAATCCTATAGCAGGAAGATGTTGACCTCCCAATTCTTTTAAAAGAAAATCATATCTTCCTCCTGCTGCTACTGTATCTTGAGCTCCGAGACCCTCGGCTTTAATTTCAAAAATTGTTCTTACATAGTAATCAAGTCCTCTTACAAGCCTTGGATTTTCAATGTGCTGGACTCCCATAAACTTTAAAATGTCTTTAATATTTTCAAAATGCGTCTTGCAATCTTCGCATAAATATTCTGTAATAACAGGACTTTTTGATACCACCTCTTTACAGGTTTCTACTTTACAATCAAGAATTCTTAAAGGATTTCTTTCTAATCTTTGCCTGCAAGTTTCACACAAATCTTCCTTTTTTTCTTTTAAAAATTTTAAAAGCGCCTCTTTATATTTGGGTCTACATTTGGGACAACCCAAAGAATTTAACTCTAAGGTATAAATTTCTGATGGTTCTTCTTTCAGTAAATAAATTGGAGTTTTCAATATTTCCATAGCTAAAAAAATTATCTCTGCTTCAATATACGGATTCAGTTCTGAAAATAACTCCACATTAATCTGAAAAAACTCACGAAGCCTACCTTTTTGAGGTCTTTCATGTCTAAACATTGGACCAATAGTAAAGAATTTCAAGGGCTTGGGGCTTACAAATAAACCTTTTTCTATAACCATTCTGCAAATCCCAGCTGTTGCTTCTGGTCTAAGAGTTAAAAATTCCTTATTACGATCAAGAAAAGTGTAAGTCTCTTTTTGAACAATATCAGTAAACTCTCCTATGGATCTGACAAAAAGCTCTGTCTTTTCAAGAATGGGAATTTTAATTTCTTTAAAGTTATACTTTTTTAAAATATCTCTTGCTATATTTATAAGATACTCGTATTTAACAAAATCTTCAGGAAGCCAATCTTTAAATCCTCTAATAGCTTGAATTTTCATTAAAATTCCTCCCCCCAGCTTTTTGGAAGAACTATTCCTCCAAGAGGAACATATACATTTTTATAACCCTCAGCAAAAAGCCACCTTGCAGCTTCATAAGCTCTTGCTCCTACACTACACACTATTATCAAATCTTTATCTTTGGGCAAATTTTTTATTTCTGTTCTTGCAGACTGATAGGGTATATTTATCCAGTTGGGATATCTTTGAGTAATATCTCCTACTTCATTAGGGGTTCTCACATCAACTATCAGCATATTCTCATCTTTTTTTCTTAATCTTTCAATCACATTATCCCAGCTTATAGAGTTAAACCTTTCATAGATAATGTTTTCTGCAATATGAGCAGTGTTGTGAATAGGATCTAAAGCTGTATTAAAAGGTGGTGAATAGGGAAGCTCTAAAGAAATAAGATCCTCTATAATTGGCTTTAAAGGTAAAATACTTGAAATAGCATGAACCCTTGCTAAGGTTCCATCTGTAAAAGGACCTATGGCTTGAAAGCCAAGTACTTTGGTGGTTCTTTTGTCAAAAATTAAAGAATAATAGGAACAACCAGTAGAAAAAAAATGAGCTCTTTCGTGTTGAATGTTTAAAGCAAAAGTTGCATCTTCAAATCCTTCTGCTTTTGCTAATTCTAAACTTAATCCACATCCCCCAATAGCCATATCAAAACACTTAAGAATAAAAGCACCTACAGTGCCTTTAAAAACCGCATTTCCTCCAGCGATATTTGTTGCAATAACTCTTCCCTGTCTGTTTGCAAGAGAACCCATAGGTAAAACTACTCCCTTACCAGTAACTAAATGCTTTATTTCCACACAATCCCCACCTGCATAAATGTCAGGATCTGAGGTTTGCATCCTTTCATTAACGACTATACCTCCTGTAGTAGAGGAAACAAACAGCCCTGCCTTTCGAGCAAGTTCTGTATTGGGCTTAACTCCTGTTGCAAGCAGTACCAAGTCTGCAGGATAAAATTTATCTTCTGTTTTAACCCCTATTACTTTTCCATTTTCCCCTACAATTTCTTTAACTCTTGCATTCAAAACTACTTTTACGCCTTTTGTTTTAAGGTGATGTTCTACTATACGGGACATAAAAGGATCGATAAGTCTTGGCAAAACCTGAGGGAAATACTCCACGAGAGTTACAGGAAGCTCCCAGGATTCACCAAATGCCTCTACTACCTCAAGACCTATAAAACCTGCTCCAATAACCAGAGGATTTTTCACAGTATTATTAATAAGTCTTTCTTTTATCTTTATAGCATCATGCAAATTTGAAAGGGTAAAAACACCATCAAGCTCAACCCCGGGAATAGGAGGAATTCTGGGAGTAGCGCCTGTAGCTATTACAAGTTTGTCATAAGCTATTTCTTCTGTCTTTCCATTTTCCAGATACCTAATTTTTACAACCTTCTTTTTTCTATCTATTTCTTCTGCAATGGTTTTGGTTAAAGTGGTAATTCCTTTCATTTTCTGGAAAAATCTTTCGTCTCTCAGAACATAAAAAGTAGTTCTTCTCAGTTCGTCTATATGAGAAACATCTCCCGTAAGGTAATAGGGCATACCACAGCCACCGTAAGAAATATATTCATCTTTATCAATAAGAATCACTTCTGCATCTGGTCTTAATCTCTTAAGTCTACAGGCAGTTTTGGTTCCGCAAGCAACTGCACCAATTATTACTACTCTCATAAAACCCTCCTGCAATTTTAAAGGGACTAATTTAAAGAAATTAAACCATCTGAAATTTTACCACAAAAGAAGAATTTAGAAATTTAAAAAATATTAAAATTTATAAAAGCTATAAGCCAGGCTAAGATAAAACTATATAACAGAAATCCTAAGGAAAATTTCCAGTTCCCTTCTTTTGCCATCACAACAACTGTCGCCAAACAAGAATTATAAATTAAGACAAATAATAAAAAGGATAATGCCTGCTTGGGAGTTAAAAGTCCTTTAATTTTATCTTTTAATCCAGAGAGTTCTTCTTCAACTTTTAAAGTTTTGGGCAAAAAATAAAAAAGAGAAGAAAAACTTTCTTTTATAGCTTTCCCTAAGTTTATTACCTGTTCCTTTAAAGCTAAACCTATTTTTATTTCTGGATAATTTTCCTCTTTTTCCTCTTGGGCTACAATAATCCCCATATTGCTTATTATTGCTTCTCTTGCTAAAAATCCGGAGAATAAAGAGGTGGTAATTCTCCAGTCGCCCAATCCTATAGGCTCGAAAATATAGCTTAAGGATTTCCCTATCTTACCTGCCAGGGTGTTTTCTATATTTTTCTCTCCATAAGGTAAATTTAGAAGGAACCATATAACTACAGAAACCACGAATATTACCGTACCTGCTTTATAAAGAAAACTTTTTAAATAACTTACGGTTATATTGTAGACCATTTTTAAAGAAGGAACTCTATAGGGGGGTAAATCCATTACAAAATGGGATAGCTCTTTTTTTAAAAGTGTTTTTCTAAGTATCAAACTTGTAAGAACAGAAAGAACAAAGCCCAGTGAGTAAAGAATAAAAATTATTAAAGCTGGGTTTTTGAAAAATATTAAAGCTATAAAAGAAAATACTACAAGTCTTGCTGGACATGAGATAAAAGGGATCATTGCCATAACAAGAAGTTTATCCTTAGTATCCTGAAAGGTTCTTGTTGCAACAACCGCTGGCACATTACACCCCAGTCCCAAGATTAAAGGAATAACACTCTGGCCATGAAGTCCTATTTTATGGGTAAATCTATCCATAAGAAATGCTACCCTCGGTAAATAACCAGAAATTTCAAGTAGTGTTAAAAGAAAATACATCATCATAATCAAAGGGAAAAAAGTAAGGACTATGCCCACTCCACCTATCACAGCCCCTGTGAAAAAATTGATTAAAAACTGAGGAGCTCCTAAGTTATTTAAAAGTGAAAAAGTTAGAGGTGTAATAAAATCTTGCATAAAACTGTCAATCCAATCAATAAACGGGGTAGAAAAATCAAAGGAAATTTTAAAAAATAAATACATTATTAAGAAAAAACAAAAAATTCCTAAAATCGGGTGCAGAAAAACACTATCAAGAATTTCAGTCAAAGTTCTCTTGTTTAAAATTTTCCTTCGGGTGACCTCCTTAGTTAATCCTTGTGAAAACTTAAATCTCTTTTCTTTAATACTTTCATATAACTCTGGATTTTCTTTTATTAATTTTTGAAGTTTAATCCACTTTATACCTTCTATTTTTTTAATTCTTTCTTCAATTTCAGAAGGATATACTATACTTACGGGTTTTATATTCTTTTCATAAACTTCAATTATAGCGGGAAATATTTCTTCTACTCCTTCTCCTGTTCTCCCATTCGTTTTGATGACTTTGGTTTTTAAAAGTTCAGATAATCTTTCTGCAGAAACCTCTATTCCAAACTCTTCAGCTTCATCTATCATATTAAGGACTACTATAAGAGGCTTTTCCATATCAAGTAGTTGACAGGTTAAATAGACATCTCTTTCTATTCTAGGAGTTTCAACAACATTTAAGATAATATCATAATCTTCTTTGAGAAGAAAATCTAAAGCCACTTTTTCATCTTCAGAAACAATTTCCCAAATGGTATAAATTCCTGGAAGATCAATAAAAGTGATCTTGTAGTCCTTAAAAAAAGCCTGCCCTTCTTTTTTTTCAACTGTAACACCTGGCCAGTTCCCAATTTTTAAATTACCTTTTACAAGATGATTAAGAATGCTTGTTTTACCAACATTGGGATTTCCAACTAAAACAACCTTAATCTCTTTAAAGTCTTTTTCCATGAGCCTCCTCTTTTAATATCTACTCTATAGTTTCTAACTCCAGAGTTTCTTCAGAATAAATTTCTCCTCTTCCATTTTCTACAAATACCATGTTCTCAATTCTTATGCCAAACTTGTTAGGAAAATACAGCCCAGGCTCTATAGTAAAGACCATTCCATCTTTTATAATTTCAGCATCTTTTTTTCTTAAGCCTTCGCTTTGGTAATAAACTCTTGGTGGCTCGTGAATTTCAACTCCTATTCCGTGACCTGTGGCATGAAGAAAAAACTTATCTACTTCTTTAGTCTTAAAATATTCTCTTATAGTTTTATCTATTTCTGCAATTAGAACACCACTTTTAACCTTCTCAAAGCCCTTATACCATGCGGTTTTTACTATGTCGTAAATTTTTCTAAATTCAGAGGATGGTTTTCCTATATGTATAGTCCTTGTAAAATCAGTACAGTAACCTTTCCAGATAATACCCATATCTATAAGAAGTGGAGTATTTTTCTTTATCTTTACATTTGAGCTTTCCCAGTGAGGAATAGCGGAGTTTTTTCCGCTTGCTATAATTGCTGGAAAACTTTCTCCAGAAGCTCCTATTTCAAAAATTTGGGAAATTAAAAACCCCCTTAGCTTTAATTCCGTTAATTTTAAATCTTTCTTGAAAAACGATTTTTTAATAACATCTATTAAGTATCTATAAATTTCATCTGTCTTTTTGACACCTTCTTTTAAAATCTCGAGCTCTTCTCTTTCCTTTATTATCCTCAAATCTTTTAAAACTTCGCTAAAACCTTTAAATCTTACTCCTTTTGTTCTAAGCCTTTCTTTAAATTCACAGGTAACACCATCTTTTTCAAATCCCAAAACTTTTATTTTTAATTCTTTAATAAACTTTTTTAAAAAGTTATAAGTGCTGTCTCTAATAAGAACAACTTCCCACTCCTTCAATTCATTTTTTGCTTTCTCAAAGTACCTTGCATCTGTTAAAAAATATTTATTTCCCGGGGTTATAATGATAAAAGCATTGGAAGATCTAAAACGGGTTAAATAAAAAACATTGGAAACTGAAGAAAAAAGAAAAGCAGAAAGATTGTTTTTATTTAAAAATTTTTTTATCCAGTTTATTTTTTCATCTAAATTCATTACAAATTCATTATATAATATATTTACCTATCAACTAAATTTTTTAGTATAACCAAAGTTTTCTAATTTCCAATCTCAATTTTAAAAATTTTCTTGCCTTAATTTTATAATTGATAATTTTATAATTTATATAGTAATATATATTACAATATTTTTAGAACCTAAACTTAAGTAAGGAGAAGGCGCATGAATGGAAACGTATCAACTCCTAAGTTAATCGGAGGGATTGGAGCAATATTGTTAATTTTAACCATAACGCCTCATTTTGGTGCTATTGCTGGACTGGCAGGTATTGTGCTTATATTTATTTCCCTTAATATGTTTTCAAAAATCTTTAATGATCCTCAAATTTTTAAAAATGCTCTTATTTCTTTTATTATTACAATAATAGGAGGTTTTTTAGCTATATTTACTGTAGGAGCAATATTTTTCTCATTATTTACCATGGTTAGGTCTCATCCTCATTCTTCTCATATATTTTCACATATTGGAATAGGGACTGCTCTCGTTTTAACAGTTTTATATATCTTATTAATAGTTAGTGCTCATTATTTAAAAACTTCTTTTTATTTACTTTCTTCTTATACAGGGGTTAATTTATATAAAACTGGAGGGCTTTTATATTTTATTGGAACTATATTAATGATTGTAGTATTAGGTGTTTTAGTAAATTTGGTGGCTTGGGTGTTGATTGCAGTTGCCTTTTTCACCACACCTGAAGAAATAAAAAGTGAAGCTTAGTTTTTTAGTTAAATTGACAACATTTTAACTTTATGGTATTTAATTTAATGGGCTGGAGTTTGCGGAAGAGGGGTGAAAATCCCCCGCTGCCCCGCAGCCGTGACCGGGGACGAAAGCCGCTCGGGCTAAGCTAAAGGCTTAGCCGACAGGCCACTGGGGCTAAAAAGCCCTGGGAAGGTGCGGCGAATAGGATGATCCGGAAGCCGGAAAACCGCTTCAGCCCTAAAAAACCCGAGGGGGGTGAGGTCATGAAAAGGTTTCTTTTTCTTTTTACTAAACTTTTTCTATAAAGTCCCTTTCTTAATTCTTCAATAAATCACCTTTTTAAAAATCATTAAGAAGGGGATGAACATGCTTAAAAAACTTCATAATAGAAAATTTTTTAAATATTCTCTTATCACCGGAACTATTTTAACAACCATTCTGCAAAATCAAGTTTTCTCATCTGAGGAGTCTCAAAAACTGCCAGAAGTTATAGTAACTGCAGATAGGATCGAAGAACCTTTAGAAGAGAGCACAAGCGATATTATTGTCATAACTGAAAAAGAAATTAAGAAAATGAATGTAGAATGGGTAGCTGATGCATTGCGAAAATTGCCAAATTTATATGTAAAACAAACTGGTGGCCCTGGTAAACAGACATCTGTCTTTTTAAGAACCTCCACCAAAGCAGGAGATACTTTGATAATGATTGATGGAGTAAAAGTAAATGACCCAACCCTTGGAGAATTTGATTTTTCAAGTCTTTCTGTAGATGAAATAGAAAGAATAGAAATTATAAATGGACCACAAAGCACACTTTACGGCTCTGAGGCTATGGCAGGAGTAATAAATATTATTACAAAAAAAGGTAAAGGAAAACCAAAAATTAACATTTCTTTGGAAGGAGGCTCTTATGGAACTTACAAACCCGCTTTTAATTTATATGGCGGAACAGAAAAAATTAATTACCGAATAACATCATTTTACTACAAAACTGAGGGATTTTCAGCTTATAAAGATGGTGATGAAAACGACGGATATAAAAATGCTTTTATTTCCGGAAAATTTGGATTCAAGCCTTCTAAAAAGTTAGAGTTTGAATTTTTAGGAAGGTATTATTATGACCGCAATGAAATTGACACATCTTCTGGTGATGACCCGGATTACATAGGAAGAACACATCATTTATTAATTTCAGGAAAAATAAAATTATATCTTACTTCTTATTGGGAGCAAATTTTAAATTTTTCCAAGGTAAAAAATATTCGTAAACATTCAGATCCAACAGATTTATATAATAATTCTAAAATTACTCCTGCAATTTATATCATTAATTGGCAACACAATTTTTATCTTTCAAAAATTTTTACTTTTATTATAGGAACTGAATATAGAAAGGAGGAAGGTAAATATGAGGATGCATATAGTAATTTTGACGAAGATGTTGAAAACAAAGCTATTTATATAAATAATAAAATTAAACTTTTAAATAATAATTTAATATTAAATGGAGGTATAAGATATGATAACCATCAAACTTTTGGTGAAAAAACAACTTATAGGATTGGATTTCTTTACAATATAATACCGTATGCTTTAAAAATAAAAGCAAATTATGGAACTGCTTTTAAAGCTCCGACGCTTGATGATCTTTTCTGGCCTGGTTCAGGCAACCCCAATCTTAAACCGGAAGAAGCTTGGGGATGGGATGCAGGAATAGAAAAAGACTTTTTAAATGAAAAAATTAAATTTTCTCTGGGTTTTTTTTATCAGAAATATAAAAATTTGATACAATGGGCACCGGTTTCTCCAGGAAGCTGGATATGGCAACCACAAAATATAGGTAAAGCTAATATAAAAGGAAGTGAATTAAATTTTACCTTTACACTGACCAGAAATCTTATTATAAGATCTGGATACACTTATCTTGATACAGAAAACGAAGATAATAATAAGTATTTAAGATTTAAACCCATGCACAAATTTTTTGTTTCTGGAAAATATAATATAAATAAATTTTCTCTATTTGCTGAATATCTATATACCGGAGAAAGATATAATGATGTAAATAATCAAGAAAAATTAAAATCCTATTCCTTGATAAATCTAAGTGTTACTTACAAACTTTCTCCAAATTTGAGCCTTTTTGGAAGGATCGATAATCTGTTAAATACAAATTATGAAGAAGTAAAGGATTACGAAACTCCAGATCGTTCTTTTTATGCAGGAATAAGATTTTCTTATTAATTTAAAAGGTTATAATTTTGATTTATGGGAGAAAAACAAAAAGGAACTCTTTATGTAATCTCACTTCCTATTGGTAATTTAAAGGACATTACTCTAAGAGCTTTGGAAGTTTTAAAAAATATTGAATATATAGCCTGTGAAGATACAAGAAGTTTTAAAAAACTTATTCATCACTATCAGTTGGGGCAAAAAAAGCTCATAAGTCTTTATAAAGATGTTGAAAAGAAAAAAGAGAAGAAATTGATAGAGTTTCTGGAGAGAGGAATAAATATAGCTCTTGTGAGTGAAGCAGGGACTCCGGGAATTTCTGATCCAGGAGCATCTTTAATAAAACTTACCTATGAAAGAGAAATAAAAGTTGTTCCTATACCCGGAGTTTCTGCTTTAACCTGTGCTTTAAGTGTAAGTGGAATAAGTATTGATAAAGGGTTTATCTTCCTTGGATTTCTTCCCAGAAAAAAGTCTGAACAAAAAAAGATTTTAGAAAATTTGCCCAAAGATTTACCTATCGTTATTTTTGAAGCACCTCATCGTATGTCTAAAACCATTAAAAATCTCCTTGAGATACTCGGAAATAGAAAATGCTTTCTCGCAAGAGAACTTACTAAAATACACGAAGAACTCTTATGGACTAACTTAAAAAAACTTGGTGAAAGAGAAGATTTTTTGGGAGAAATAACCCTTATAATTATGCCGAAAAATCAGGAAAAGACTCAGGAAATAGATTGGGAAAAGATTAAAAAGGAAACAAAAAAATTGAAATCTCAGGGATTAAAAAACAGAGAAATAGCAAAAACCTTAGCTAAGAAATATAACCTTTCTGCAAAAATTATCTATAACCTTATGAAGTAGAAGATTGGGAAGCAGGTAAATTAAGACGCTCAGGGTGTTCTTTTAAAAACTTTTCTATTTCTTCAAAAAAGACAGATAAGAGCTCTTTTTCAGGGACTTTGCGGATAATCTTTCCTTTTTTAAATATTATTCCTGCTCCTTTTCCTCCTGTAATTCCAAGATCTGCATGTTTTGCTTCTCCTGGACCATTTACCACACATCCCATAACTGCAAGTTTAAGATTGGCTTTTATATTTTTAGCCCAGTTTTCTACTTCTTTATAAAGTTTTATAAGATCTATCTCGCATCTCCCACACATCGGACAAGACACTATATCAGGATGAAGACTTCTTAAACCGAGATTTTTTAAAATCTCATAAGCTACATAAACCTCTTCTACAGGGTCAGCGGTTAATGAAATTCTTAAGGTATCTCCAATTCCTTTTAATAAAAGATACGAAACAGCCATGGTGTTTTTAATTGTCCCCGGAATCAATCCTCCTGCTTCTGTAACACCTATATGTAAAGGAAAGTCTGATTTTTTGGAAAAAAGTTCATAAGCTTTAACTGTATCCCACCAGTTTGAAGATTTTAAAGAAACCTTGATGTTATAATAATCAGACTTTTCCACTATATAGGTGAGCCAGTTCAATGCGCTCTCAACCATAGCTTTTGGAGAAGGAGTCTTGTACTTTTTTAAAATTTTTGTTTCTAAAGAGCCAGCATTTATTCCTATTCTAATACAAACTCTATTGTCCTTACAAACCCTAACGAGTCTATCAAAATTTTTTCGGTTTATAAATGTTCCTGGATTTATTCTTATTCCTGAAATTCCTGCCTCTACCGCCTTTTCACCAAGAGAGGTAATAAAATGTAAATCTGCAATAACCGGAATAGGACTTTCTTTAACAATCTCTTTAAGGGCTTTAACTGCCTTCTCATCAGGAATAGCAACTCTTACTATTTCACAACCTGCTGAATGAAGTTTGTAAATTTGTTCTAAAGTTGCCTTTACATCTCTTGTGTCAGTATTTGTCATACTTTGAACACGAACAGGACTTTCCCCACCAATAGAAACACCACCAACCCATACTACTCTTGTTCTTTTACGCTTAATTCTGGGATACATTACTTCTATTTAGAAAGGCTTTATTTTTTTAACAGAAGGACTTTCTTTTCTTCTTTTAACCAATTTATCTCCAAAAAGAACAGTTTTTAGCCATTTAAATCCAAACTGTAAAAGTTTTAAATCATCTTTTTTAATCTCTTCTAAAGTCTTTTCAGGAACTTCAAATATATCCAAAAATTTGGACTCAAAAACAAAGGCTCTAAACCTATCAGGATTGCTGCTTACCATAAAAAATAATTGTAAACTTTTTTCTGGAACCTCCATAGAACCAAAAGATTCTTTCCTCATTATTATTTCTCCCCATTCCTTAATTGGTTCTTCGATCTTAGGAATACCTTGAGAAATTCTGTATTCCTCTACTGTCATCTCTTCACCAGATTCCAACCCCTGACAAAAACCTTCTTTCACAAGATAGTAAATATCCTCATTTTTTTTCTCATCTCTATTTCTGAACATACCAAAACCCAGAGGATAATATCTACAGGCAAGAGGTCTAACTTCATAAATAGTGCAACCTTCCTCTCCTAAAAAGGGACAGGTTTTTTCTTTATTCTCTCTCATTTTGAGTCTAACAATGGGCAATCCTGATTTAGGAAGAATAAAAGGTTCGGTATAAATTAGTAAAAATTCATCTGTGGAAAGGCCAAGTTTGTCTCTAATTCTTATAATATCATACGGAGTAAGTGGTAAAAACAGATCAGAACAGCAAAGTTTAAAGCAGGGGACTCCTGGATAACATTGAAACTTAATTTTGGAACTGGAAGTAAGTCTAATAGGAACAACTATTTTATCAAACCCTCTTAAATTAGTAATAGCATCCATTTTTCTCACCCCTTTTATTTTAAATTTTTTCTATTATAATCCATTTTTGTTTTTATATCAAAAAATACTTGTTTGAGGTTTTTAATATGAGACTACAACTTGACTGTTTACCTTGTATTTTAAGACAGGTTTTGGAAAGTTCTCGTAAAGTTACTTCTAAACAAGAGATCCAAGAAAAAATTATGAAAGAAGCTATAGAAATTCTTAGAAATTTTAAAAATTATAAAACACCTCCAGAACTTGCTAAAGAAATTCACGGTTTGGTTAAATTATATACAGGCAATCCAGATCCTTATAAAGAAATTAAAGAACAGTCTATAAAAACAGCCAAAAATCTTTACAGCTTTCTAAAAAATTTTTTAAACCAACAAAAAGATAAACTCTACTGGGCTTTAAAAATTTCTGCTATAGGAAATGTTTTAGATTACGGAGTTTACTCTCAAGTGGAACTTGAAAAAGATATAGA
>JAGGXL010000130.1 GCA_021163085.1 Thermodesulfobacterium sp.
AGGTAAAGGTTTGATTTTAAGTATAATAATTGCAGGTATCTTTTGTCAAATAAAATATTTAATTGGTAGAGCAAGACCAAAAATTACATACGATACTTTTTTATTCATTGGTCCTAATTTAACATATAATTATGCCTCATTTCCTTCAGGGCATGTGCTTTTTCTTTTTGTTATGAGTAAAATCCTTTCTTTAGAATATCCTAAGGGGAAAGGATTTTTTTATGGGTTAGCAATTTTAGTTGCCTTTCAAAGAGTTTTAGTATTTGCTCATTTTCCTTCAGATATATTGGGAGGAGCTTTTTTAGGATATAAATTAGGAAAATTTTTACACAAAAAACTTTTTAAAGCTTAGATTTACGAAAAATATAAGTTTTTACTAATTCTTTAGCTTCCAAGTAGTTCTTTATAAAGAATAAAGATTTATAAAGAATTTTACAATCCTCGAAAGAGAGTTTATTTACCATGTTTATAGCGGAAATTTCTCTTGTAGCATGAGGAAAGGGATCCTCTGGTGTGGGAATAATTTCTTCCTTGGGGATGATTTTAATATAAATAAGAGACCTTGCTGCTAAAAGATCTTCTATATAAGGATCTTCTTTCCTTTTTAGAATATGTCTTAAAGTTAGAAGCTCCCCGGGTGGAAAAATCCAGGACTTACCAGTAAGAGGTTTAAAATAATTTTCTAATAGAAATTTATGCCGAATTTTCCACTTTTTTCCAAGATAGATATGTAGAAGTTTTTTAAGATATATATGTATAGTTCCAGCCTCTACATAAACTTTTCCTCTTTCTGGGAGTATTTTTAGAATAGCTTTAGCTCTGAGTTTATCTCTTAAACGAAATCTTTCAGCATCAGCCTTTGAAAAAATTTTTACAGCTTTTATAATTTTTGAAAAATCATTTTCTAGTGAAGTTTTGTAATAATCCAGCAGTTTTCCTATGGCTTTGTTTTCCATATAGTAAACTTCTTTTAACTCAGGATTTTGAAGAATTTTTTCTGGTGTTTGCCCCTCTGCTAATTTATTCTGAATTAGAATTACTCTTTCCAGATAAGGCTCTATCTGAAATATTCTTTTCCCCTGATTATATAGATTTTTTAAAATTAAAGAGGCACTTTTTACAAAATTGGGAAACCAGAAATCGTTGCTTTCTATATAGGTTTCAAGGGGAATTTTATTTTCAAGAAAAGAAAAGAACAATTTATTATAGGGTTCTTCAAGAATGATAATGTCGTGTTCTTTCATCAATTTTTCTGCAAGAGATAGAGTTTCTATTCTGTGAGGGGAAAATCCTAAAGTTATCAGCCTTTCCATAAAAAATTATTTACGGGGATATTCTAAAAAAAGGGTAATAGGACCATCATTGATAAGTTTTATTTGCATATATGCTCCGAAAACTCCCTCTTTCACAGATACTTCTTTTTCTTTTATTTTTTGTGCAAGTTTTGAGAGTAAATCTTTGGCTACTTCAGGAGATTCAGCAAGATGAAAGGTTGGTCTTGTTCCCTTTTTAAGAAAACCACAAACCGTAAAATTTGAAATTAGCAAAATTTCTCCGTTTACATCTTTTATATTTAAATTGAACTTTCCTTTTTCATCAGAAAAAATTCTTAAGTTTACAAGTTTTTCTGCTATCCAGTCTAAAGCTTTTTCATTATCTCCTTTTTCAACACAGGCAAGCACAAGAAGACCATGGTTTATTTCTGAGATTGTTTGGTCATCTACCATAATAGATGCTTTTTTGACTCTCTGTATAACGACCTTCATTTGTAATTGTTTTTGATGTAATTTGCTCCCAGTTCAAAAGCCTTTAAATTTGGTTCAAAAAGGTGTGCTTTTGTATTACCCAGCATTTCTTTTAAGGCCTTCTTAAAATTTTTTTTATTAAAAATTTTAGTTATTTCATAAAAAGCTCCTACTACACACAAATTTGCAAGAAGAGGGGTATTTAGACTTTCAGCTAAGGAAGTAACAGGAACAAAATAAAGTTTATGTTTCTTTTTCAGAGTATCCAAATTTTCAATATTTTCAGGTTTTACTAGATCAGAGTTGATAATTGCTGTTCCTCCCTTTTTAAGAGTCGGAACAAATTTTACAAAAGAAGGATAATTCATAATAATTAAAAAAGAAGGTTTTGAAATTAAAGGGGATGCTATTTCGTTTTCAGAAATAATAACCGTGCAATTGCAAGTTCCTCCTCTCATTTCAGGTCCATAAACTGGCAAATAGGTAACCTGATAACCTTCTCTCATAGCAGAAAGGACAATAAGATTTCCTGCAAAAAGAACACCTTGTCCTCCGAACCCTGAAATTATTAACTCTATTTTCAAGACTTATCTCCTGATAAAAATTTTTCCACTTCGTCTTTAAAAGTTCCAAGTGGAAAAACTTTTGTTAATTTATCTACCGCTTTGTTAGCACTTACCGGGTCAAGTTTCCAGTTAATTGGACATGCTGATAAGATTTCTATGTACCCAAATCCCAAATTATTAATTTGAGCAAGAAATGCTTTTTTTAGGGCTTTTTTGGTTTCCAGGACCCTTTTTGGAGTATTTACAGCAAATCTTCCTGAAAAAGCAACACCTTCAAGCCCTGCGAAAATTTCTGCAATTTTTGGAGGATAACCATAAAGATTAGGGTCTCTGCCTTCTGGTGTTGTGGTTGTTTTTTGTCCAGGAAGTGTGGTGGGAGATAGTTGCCCCCCAGTCATTCCGTAAACCGTGTTGTTTATCATAATAGCAGTTATCTTTTCTCCTCTTAAAGCAGAATGAAAACTTTCGTTAAATCCTATAGCTGCAAAATCTCCATCTCCTTGATAGGTAAACACAACCAATTCAGGTCTTGCTCTTTTTACTCCTGTTGCAGCAGCACAAGCTCTACCATGAGGTGCTTCTAAAATATCCACATCTATATAAAAATACAAAAAGCAAGAACATCCTATTGAAGCAATACCTACACTTTTTTCTTGTATATTCAATTCGTCTATGACTTCACAGAGCAATCTATGAACTATACTATGATGACAGCCAGGACAATAATGAAAATTAGTTTTTTTTAGGCTTTTCGGGAACTTAAAGAACTCAGGCATTTTTTAATCTCCTTTTCCAATTCCTCTGGAAATGGTATAACACTTGGGGGGTAAGGCAGGGGAATAACAGAAGCTTTCCCATTAACAGCAAGTTTCACATCTTCAACCATTTGCCCACAATTAAGCTCTGGGACAACAAACTTAAGTGAATTTTTAGCATTTTTAATTAATTCCTGAATCGGTTTTACAGGAAAGGGAAAAAGGGTTATCGGTCTAAAAAAACCTACTGGATATCCTTTTTTTCTTAAGTTTAAACAGGCATCCTTAGCTATGCGGGCTATTGATCCAAAAGCAACTACTATGACTTTGTCTTCGTCATTTACCAAACTTTCATAAATAATATCTTTTTCCATCTTTTTATACTTCTTTGCAAGTTTGAGGTTTTTTCCCTTTAGTTCTTGGGAACTTAGGAATAGACTTCTAATAAATCTGCTGGGTCTATTTTTTGCTCCGGTAAGAGCCCAATTGTTTTTGTTATATTTTTTTATTCTTAACTTTTTTAAAACCAGTGGTTCTTTCATTTGTCCTAGAATAGCATCTGAAAGTATCATAACTGGATTTCGATACTTTTCTGCGAATTCAAAGGCTTTTGCAGTAAATTCATAAGCCTCTTGAGCATTATAAGGAGCAAGCACCATAAAATGAAAATCTCCGTGTCCAGAGCCCTTTACAGCCTGAAAGTAATCTCCTTGAGAAGCCTCTATCCCTCCCAAGCCAGGACCTCCTCTCATTACATTTACTACAACTGCAGGAAGCTCTAAAGCTGCAATATATGAAAAGGCTTCACACATTAAGGAGATTCCCGGGCTTGAAGAGCTTGTCATGGCTCTTATTCCTGTTGCACAGGCACCCAGAACCATGTTTATGGCAGCCAGCTCACTCTCTGCTTGCAAAAAAACTCCTCCTCTTTTTGGAAGCTCTCTTGCCATAAGTTCTGGTATTTCATTCTGAGGGGTAATGGGATATCCAAAATAACATTTACAGCCAGCTTCCAAGGCACCAAGGGCAATTGCTTCAATTCCCTTTGCTAAAATCTTCTTCGTTTTCATAATCCTCCTCTCTTACAAAAACCACATCCGGACACATAAGATAACATATACCACAACTGTTACACTTTTCTGGATTTTTAGCGTAAACTACTTTATAACCGTGAGTATTTCTTTTAGAAGAAAGTTCTAAAACTTTTTTGGGACAAAAATGAACACAAAGACCACAGGATTTACAGCGTTCTTCAAGAATCTTTACTTTAAAAATTATTTTCCCCCTTTTTAAAGATTTTCCAAAAAATTATTCAGGGTTTCAAAATTCTCTATATTATAACACTTAAATTCCTTTTTTTCCAATGTTTGAGAGACGAGTCCAGAAAGCACTTTTTTAGGCCCAACTTCTACAAATACTCTAACTCCTTTGTTATACATGTATTCTACACAGTCAATCCATTTTACAGAAGATGTTATTTGTTTTTTTATAAGCTTTTTAATTTTTTTACCGGATACTTCTTCTTTTCCGGTTACATTACTGACAAAAGGAATTACTGAATCATTCCATGTAAGAGAATTAAGTATTTTACTGAATTTTTTTTCAGCTTCTTTCATCAGAGGGCTATGAAAACCGGCACTAACTTTCAGCTTAACCACTCGCTTTGCCCCTAAGTTTTTAGCCTTTTCTGCTATCTCATCAATAGCTGGTATTTTCCCACTTATTACGAATTGCTTTGGTGAGTTGTAGTTGGAAATTACTACCACATCTTTGGCTTCTTTTATCAAATCTTCAAGTTCATTTAGCGGAAATCCTATTATAGCATACATAGTTGAAGTGCTTTTCTTACCTTCTTCCTCCATCAATTTTCCACGTTCTTTAACAGCGGTTAAGACATCCTCTAAAGAGAGAACTCGAGCTGCATAAAGGGCACTATATTCTCCCAAGCTATGTCCTGCAACAAAGGAAACGTCAATATTTCTTTTTTCAAGCTCGGATTTTAAAACTTCGTAACAGGAAATATTAACTATAGTGAGACAAGCTTGAAGATTTACAGTTTGGGTTAATTCCTCAAAAGGACTTTCAAAACAGAGCTTTTTCAAGGGAAGTCCGGTTGTTTTTTCTCCTTTTGCAAAAAGATCCTTAATGAAATCAAATTTTTCAAAAAAATCCTTTCCCATTCCGATATATTGAGAACCCTGACCCGGAAAGATAAGAGCAATCACTCTTCTTCCTCCTCTTCTATCAATTTTTCCTCTGTTAATTCTTCTGCTTCTTCTAAAAATTTTATTTCATAATCTTCTGGAGGTAGAAGTTCATCAAGTTCAGATGGATTCAAGAGTTTAACTTCTACAAGCCATCCGTCAATATAAGGATCTTCGTTTAAAATATCCACGTCTTCTAATACCTTTTCATTTACTGCTACAATTTTTCCAGAAACAGGCATAATAAGATCAAAAACTTCTTCTACTGTTTCTATACTTCCGAAAATTTCATCTTTTTCAAAAACTTCTTCTTCCTCTGGTAAATCAATTTCTATAATTTCCAGATTTTTTAAACTAAAATAATCTGTAATGCCGATCCTAGCTAACTTTTGTTTTTTTTTCTTTACCCACAAATGATGCTCAGAATAGAGTCTATCCTCTGGAAGTTTAAACATTTATCCCTCCTCCGCCAAAAATAATATTTTTATGTTTTTATAACCAGATTTTTAAAATGGCAAGAGTTAAGAGGAAAAATTTTTTAAAATTTTTTCCTTGAATTTTTTATTGAGATTATAAGCCCAAGCCAGCACCACAGCTACTGCTCTGTAGAGTTCTGGTGGAATAGGTTTATCTAATTCTAATTTGTATAGTTCTTTTACCAATTTTGAATCTTTTTTAATAGGTATATTATGGTTTTTGGCGATTTTGAGAATAAGTTCAGCAAGATATCCTTTACCTTTAGCAACAACTCTGGGAGCTTCTTCTTGTGGATTGTATTTGACCGCAACTGTCAGTTTTTTTTTCTTTTCCATTTTTATTAAGTTTACATTTTTGCGGTAATGTGCTATAATCTTATTAAATTTTTGTTTATATTTAAAATTATAATATTTATAATAATTTTTTCGGCAAAAATTGAAAATTGTGAAGGAGGTGTTTTATGAAGTTAACTTTATCCGTGATAAAAGCAGATATAGGAGGTTTTGTTGGACACTCTTCAGTTCATAAAGAAGTAGTTGAAAAAGTGAGAGAAGTAGCAGAAGATGGAAAAGACAAAGGAATTATCAGAGATGTATCAATTCTCGTTTGTGGAGATGATATTGCTCTGGTAATGACCCACACTAAGGGAGTGGATTCTTCGGATGTTCATGAACTTGCTTGGAATGCTTTTAAAGAAGGAACAGAAGTTTCTAAAAAACTGAAAATGTATGGAGCAGGTCAGGATCTTCTGGCAGATGCTTTCTCTGGTAATATTAAAGGTATGGGACCTGGTGTTGCTGAGATGGAATTTACTGAAAGAAAAAGTGAACCCGTAGTTATATTTTTCGCTGATAAAACTGCTCCAAGTGCTTGGAATCTTCCTTTGTATGAAATTTTTGCTGATCCTATGAATACAGCAGGACTTGTAATAGATCCTTCTATGCATGAAGGTTTTATTTTTGAGGTTATGGATGTTTATACAGGGATGGGAATAAAACTTAAAGCTCCTGAAGAATTGTATGATTTATTAGTTTTTATTGGAGCAACAAGTAGATATGTAATAAGGGCTGTTTATAGAAAATCAGACGAAGAAATTGCAGCTTCTGCTTCAACTCAAAGACTATCGCTTATGGCAGGAAGGTATGTAGGTAAGGATGATCCGGTTCTTATAATTAGAGCTCAGAGTGGTTTCCCAGCAGTAGGTGAAATTTTAGAACCCTTTGCTCGTCCATGGCTGGTAGAAGGATGGATGAGAGGTTCTCACACCGGGCCACTTATGCCTGTTCCTTTTAAAAATGCTAAACCTACAAGGTTTGATGGTCCACCTCGTGTGATTGCTGCAGGATACCAAATAACTGATGGATATTTTATTGGACCTTCTGATCTTTTTGATGATCCAGCCTTTGATGAAGCCCGTAGGCAGTGTAATAATATGGCTGATATCCTTAGAAGACAGGGTATCTTTGAACCACATAGATTACCTCCTGAGGAAATGGAATATACTACACTTCCCAAGGTTTTAGAAAAATTAAAAGATAGATTTAATGTAGTAGAAGAGAAAAAATGATCCAGCCCTATGTTTTTGATCCTAAAGAATATAGCTTAGAAGACGAAATTAAGTTTCGCTGTTATAAAGGAATAGTTTGTTTTAATAAGTGTTGCTACGATGTCAAACTTGTTCTTTCTCCTTATGAATTTTTAAGATTGAGGAAGGCTCTTAACATAGGTATAGAAGAATTTATTGAAAAATATGGAGAGTTTTATCTGGGAGAGGTGACTCAACTACCTGTTATCTCTATAAATATGGATTCCCACTCCTTTGCCTGTCCATTTTTAGATGAAAAAGAAGGTTGTAAAGTATACAAAGACAGACCTGCTTCCTGTCGTCTTTATCCCCTTGCACGCTATCTTGTCAAAAATGAAAAAGGAGAAAAAGAGGAGATATTTAAAATAATAAGAGAAACACACTGTAAAGGACATTATGAAAATCGTCCAATTAAAATAAAAGATTACCTCAAAGAGCAAGAATTAGAGCCTTATCTTTATTTTAACGACCTCTGGGGAGAAATAGTTATGAAAAGACAAAAATTTGCTAATATTCCTTTAACAGGAGATATGTTGGATCTCATATTTTTGATAGCTTATAACCTTCCAGAATTAAGAAAAAGTATAAAAGAAGAAGAAATAGAAGGTTTCCCTAAGGAATTCGCAGATTTGTCAGATGAAGAACTTTTAGAAAAAGGATTGATTTTTATAAGAGATAATATATTAACTGAGGAAAATTTAAACTGGTAAATTTTTAATTTTATGAAAATTGGAAAAGATTTACAAGGGGAAATTAACATTATTCCCCTTGTGGATATAGTCCTCGTTATTCTTATTATTTTTATGATAACAGCACCTCTTTTGACTTCAGGTATTGAGGTAGAACTTCCTAAAACTAAAAATACTCCTATTGCTCAAAAAGAAGAGAAACCCTTAAAAATAACCATTACCAAGGAAGGGAAAATAAAGGTCTATGGAGAGGAAGTGAGTTTAAACAATTTGTTTTCTTGGATTGCAGAGGCAAAAAGAAATAATTTAGTAAGAGAAGTTCAAATTGAAGCAGATAAAAATTGCCCTTATGGAATTGTAGCTAAAGTGCTTTCTGAATTAAAAAGAGCCGGGATTGAAGAGCTGGGTTTGTTAACACAACCTGAAAGTTAATTTTTATGTTTACTAAGTATGATGTATTTTCCTATTTTTTGTCAGTTTTAGTCAATTTTTTGTTTTTGTTAATATTTTTTTCGACACTTAATTTTAAAATATCTAAGAAAGATATTGTAAAGATAAAACTTATTTCTCAGGAAAACATTTTTTCACCTCCATCTTCTCTGTCTGTTGAGAAGCCTGAACCAAAATCTATGCCTCTGGAAAAAAGGACAAAAGAACTAAATATTAGTAAAAGAAAAAAAGAAGCTGCAAAAGAAGACAAGATTTCGGAAGAAAAAATCTTAAAAGAAAAACTGGCAAAAATAGAAAATAAAGTATCTGAAAAGGATTCTGAACCTGATTATTCTCTTTCTGAAGAGGAAATAAAGGAACTTGAAAAAAAACTATTGGCATTTCAAAAGAGAACACACTTAAATAATACCCGGACTGGAGATCATTCTGGCGAAACTTTAAGTATAGAGTATCTTTTTTTGATAAAAAGAAAGCTTCAAAATAACTTTGAAGTTCCTATTTATTTGAGATCTCAAAAAGATCTTTATGCAGTAGTGAATATAGAGCTATCTTCAGAGGGAAAGATTTTACACTATGATTTTTTAAAAAAATCAAGTAATTCTGAGTTTAATAAAGCGGTTGAGAAATGCTTAAAAGTTTCATCGCCTTTACCAGTTAACAGAAGCCTTAAATTAATAGTTGAATTTAAAAGCGAAGGGATAGGTAAAATAGAATAAAAATGGAGGAGAAGATGTTCAAATTAGCAGAGAGAGTAAAAAATCTTAAACCTTCTGCTACCCTTGCAGTTGATGCAAAGGCAAAAGCACTAAAAGAAGCTGGAATAGATGTAATAAATCTTTCTGCAGGAGAACCCGATTTTGATACTCCAGACTATATAAAAGAAGCCTGTAAAAAAGCTCTTGATGATGGGTTAACTAAATATATAGCTACACCAGGGCTTTTGAGTTTAAGAAAAGCTATTTGCCAAAGATTTGAAACTGATTATGGATTTAAATATACTCCTGATGAGGTTCTTGTAACTACAGGAGCAAAACAGGCTATATTTAATTTTCTTCTTGCTACTGTAAATAAAGGAGATGAAGTTTTAATTCTTTCTCCTTATTGGGTCTCTTATCCTGCCATGATTGAAATTACTGAAGGAATTCCCAAAATAGTTCCTTCATCTATAGAAAGATCTTTTGAACCAGACATTTCAGAAATAGAAAAAAGCATTTCTCCAAAAACTGTAGGAATAATACTTAATAGTCCTTCTAATCCTACAGGACTTATTTATTCTGATGAATTTTTAAAAGGAATTGCAGAACTTGTAAGAAAGTATAATCTCTGGGTTTTAAGTGATGATATCTATGATAAGTTAAGATTTGATTTCAAACCACCTAAAAACATTCTTTCTACCGCTCCAGACTTAAGAGATAGGGTTGTTATGGTAAACGGGGTCTCAAAGACTTATGCCATGACTGGCTGGAGAATAGGATGGTTAGTAGGTCCTAAGGAAATAATTAAAGTTTGTTCTAATATTCAGGGGCAAATGACTTCTCATGCTACAAGTTTTGCTCAAAAAGGTGCAGAGATTGCTTTAACCTCTTCACAAGATGAAGTAAAGAAAATGTGTAAAATCTTTGCTGAAAGAGCTCAACTTTTATCTCAACTTTTAAAAGAGATACCAGGAATTGATTTTATTCCTCCTCAAGGGACCTTTTATCTTTTTGCTAAAGTATCTGCTTATTATGATAAAAAAACCCCAGAAGGAAAGGAAATAAAAGATTCTGTTAGTTTTTCAGAATATCTATTAGATTCTGCAAGAGTTGCAGTAGTTCCAGGAATTGCTTTTGGAAATGATGAATTTGTAAGAATATCCTTTGCTAATTCAGAAGAAAACTTAAAAAAAGCAGTTTTAAATATAAAAAAAGCTTTGGAAAACTTAAAGTAGTTTAATTTGGACAAATTAGCTTTTTTTCTTCTTTGACGAGTTTTCCATACTCATAATATTGAACTGTAATCCATTCACAATTACCCTCAGACTTTACAGGTTTGGCATAAACTTTCTGAACACCGTCTTCACTTACATAGGTGACAGGTTTTTTTGTTGTAGCAGCCTCATTTGCAGCTTTTTCCATAATGTAGCCAGCTGTACCACCAATTAAAGTTCCTACGGCAGCACCTATTACTGCCCCTCTCCAGCGATTATTTTTATCTATAAGAGCTCCTAAAACAGCTCCTGAAACTGCTCCAATTGTAGCTCCTTCCTTAGTCTTCTGACTCGTCTCAGGAACACAACCTGTAAATAAAAACAGAGAAAAGAAAAAAATTAATATTAAAGAAAAATACTTACATTTAAACATCTTTTTGCTTCACCTCCCTCTATGTATTTTAAAATTACTTACACTTTAATTACTTACACTTTCCAATCCATTTTCCTTTTATCTTTTGAGTTATTTTCATTCCTTCCTGTTCAATTTTTATAATCCCGTTAAAAGTATTACCATTATATGTTACTTTACCGCTATTTATTACATCACCTTCGGGAGCTCTGCATTTTATAACCCATATCACTGTGTTATCTACCACGTCATGTTTTATTATTTTACAATCCTCATTAGGCTCTTCTTTTAAAGGTATATAATCTGTTTTTGTGAGACAATGTGTAAAGGTGTGTGCAGGCATCTGCATGGTCATTTCAGGTATTTTCATGGTAACAGTAATTTTCCAGAGTCCCTCTTTCATATTGAGGTTTTCAGCAACAATATAAGACACATTTAAAAGAAAGAAAAGTACTACTATTAATATTAAAGCCTTTTTATTCATTTCTATTTACCTCACCTCGATTTTATAAAAAATCTATAAACTTAAGTTTATTAACAAGAAGTATAAAAGTCAAGCATATAATCAATTCTGATGAAAAAGCAATAATAAAACATCAAGATTTAAAAAATATCAATTTATGGTTATAATTTCAAAGATTTAAATTTAAAGGAGAGTATAAAAGTGGGAATAATTTATTCTTTAATTGATCAGATACTTTTCTTTTTTGAAAAAAGCAGTTATCTGGGAATATTTTTTTTGATGGCATTAGAGTCTACCATGATTCCTATTCCCAGTGAGCTTGTTATTCCTCCTGCAGCTTATTTAGCTTATAAAGGAAAAATGGCTATTTCTGGAGTTATTATTTCTGGAACTTTGGGGAGTTTGGCAGGTTCGTTACTTAACTATTTTATAGCTTTAAAAGTAGGAAGACCTTTCATCCTTTATTTTATTAAAAAATACGGAAAAATTTTTTTATTAACAGAAAAGGGTTTTTATAAAATAGAAAGATTCTGGGGAAAACATGGACACATAAGTATCTTTATAGGAAGACTCTTACCTGGTTTTAGGCATTTAATTTCTATTCCAGCTGGTCTTGCCAGAATGGATTTATTATTGTTTTCTTTTTTTACTACATTTGGCGCAGGAATGTGGTGTGCCTTTCTTGTCTTTTGTGGATATTTTTTTGGTAAAAATGAGGTTTTACTAAAAGAGTATCTTCATAAAGGTTCTTACGGGATCATAATTTTTTGTATTATTTTAGTCGCTTTCTATATAAAGTTTAAACTAAAAAAATGAGCTAATTTTCTGGTAAAGCCTTGAATAGTTTTGAGTCTTTGGGAGGAATAAAGGTAAAAAGATTATTTCCTAAATCAAGGTTGTATTTTAAGTTTTTAAACACTATTCTTATCTTTTCCCCCACGGTGTTTATGAAGTAAAATTCTTTTACTTCTCCTGTATCAAGATTTACCATTAAAACTATCTTTTCTATATAGGTGTCTTTGGAAAGAGGAATAAAAGAGATTTTCCATTCTTTTTTATTTAAAATTTTAAAGCTTTCAAGTTTTAAGTCCTTTTTTATGTTTCCTCTACCACTCATAAAACCCAGAGCGAGTTGAGAGGATATTATCTTTCCAGATGGATAAATCAGAACCTCTTTCTCTTCTGGATAATAGATAAAAATCTGAACCCCGTCTGAAACGATTAAAAATTTTTCCGGGTTTCCGTATTCCCAGCGAAATTTCCCGGGTTTTTTAATCCATAACTTTCCAGTTCTTATTTCTTTACTTCCATCTAAGAAAATAGTTTCTTGTAAGAAATCAGCTTCCAAGCTTTTAATGTTTTCATAAAAAAATTGAATTTTTTCTAAAACTTCATCCACATTCTGGGCTTTCAAACACTTAAAATTGCTTGCGAGGACCCAGAACAGGACGAGGACGAACACCATCACTCGGGCCAACAATTCCTTCCTCCTCCATTTTTTCTACCAATCTTGCAGCTCTATTATAACCTATTCTAAGCTTTCTTTGAAGCATAGAAACAGAAATTTTTCCATATTGGTAAGCAATTTTTAGAGCCTCTTCATAAAGCTCATCATAATCTTCGGTTTTCTCTAAAATTACTTCTTCATCGTCATAATTTTTAAAATCTGCCAGATATTCAGGTTCACCTAAGGTTTTTAAATATTTTACTATGTTTTTTACTTCCTTTTCAGAAACATAGGGTGCATGAATTCTTTCTAAATAAGAAGAACCAGGAGGCATAAAAAGCATGTCACCTGCTCCAAGTAGCCTTTCAGCTCCCTGTGTATCAAGTATAGTTCTTGAATCAATCTTTGAGGTTACCTGAAAAGAAATACGAGCAGGAAAATTAACCTTTATGGTTCCTGTTATTATATCTACCGATGGTCTTTGGGTAGCAATTAAAAGATGTATTCCTGCTGCTCTTGCCATTTGAGCAAGTCTGGTTAGCAATGTCTCAACCTCTCTTGAAGACACTACCATAAGGTCTGCTAATTCATCTATAATAACAATAATGTAAGGCAACTTTTTTTCAAAATTTTCATTATAAGAATCTAAATTTCTTGCTCCTACCTCTTCAAAGATAGCATATCTCCTATCCATTTCATCTACCAGCCATCTTAAAGCTTTGGTTGCAGTTTTAGGATCTAAAACCACAGGATGAAGTAAATAGGGAATTCCTTCATATACTGAGAGCTCAATTCTTTTAGGATCTATCATTAAAAATTTTATAGCATCTGGAGGACTTTTATAGATAAGACTTAGGATTACACTATGTAAGAAAATACTTTTTCCAGAACCTGTGCTTCCTGCAATCAAAAGATGAGGAAGCTTCCCCAAATCTGTTACTACTGGATTTCCTGAAACATCTTTTCCAAGAGCAATGGTTAAAGGTGAATCTGAATTTTTAAAAATCGTACTTTCAAGTATCTCTTTTAGATAAACTAACTCTCTTTTAGGATTGGAAATTTCAATTCCTACTACATCTTTTCCAGGAATAGGAGCTATGATTCTTACACTTTTTGCTGAAAGTCCAAGTGCAAGATCATCAACCAGAGTTAAAATTTTACTCAACTTTATACCAGGAGCAGGTTTAAATTCAAAAACTGTAATTACAGGACCAGGATTAATTCCTACAACCTCACCCTCTATGCCAAACTCTTTTAATTTTGATACAAGAAGAGATGCTCTTTCCTTTAATTCCTCAGGTTTTATACGATAGGAAATTTCAGGAATATTATTTAAAATTTTTAAAGGAGGAGGAAATTGTTTTTTCTCAGGAAAAGAAATTTCAACTTCCTGTTTTTCTGCTTCAGAGGTCTTTGGTTTGGAATTTTTAGAAACTGCTTCAACTTTTTCATAATTCCCAACTTTTTCTATTTCAGATATTTCTTCAGATTTAAAAAATTTTTTTACTTTGCTGAATAAATCTTTGGGATTTTCAAAACATAAAAGTAGAATAAAAGTGAGAATAAAAATAAGAAAAAGGAAAAATCCAAATAATCCAAAGAAATGGATTATTATAGAAAATAGCTCTCCTACAAGACCTCCATTTAAAGGATATTTTCCAAAAAGATAAGTGTTTTTAATGTTTATATTTTGAAAAAAGAAAGATAATATTAAAGATAACCATATAAGAGAGAGAAGAAAAATGCCTATTAATCGTTTAATAGAAATTTCTACAAAATGTGCAAAAATGCATAGAAGAGATAAAGGAGGAATAAAAAGAGCAGTAAATCCGAATAAAAAAATCGCAAAAGAGGATATATAAGCACCTAAAAAACCACCAAAATTTTTGACTTCAAAAGCTCCAGATACTCCAATTCCAGGATCATAAGGGTTAAAAGAGTAGATTGATAGTGTAAGAAAAAATACAAATATAAATAGAAATGTATAAATTAAAAATTTTTTTAGATAATCCATTTCATTTTTCAATTTTAAT
>JAGGXL010000071.1 GCA_021163085.1 Thermodesulfobacterium sp.
ATTTTTTCATAATAAATTTTAGATAATAAACCCATTTCCCTCGGTAGCAAGTTTCTTTAAAGATTAAACTTTAATTTTATGCTATTTAGTTCTTTAATGGAATTAAAGGACCTTAATAATATAGGAATAAAAATTTCGGTTATTGGAATAGGAACATGAGAAATTAGTAGCGCACCAAATCCTAAAATCCCTATGAAAGAAACTATGAAAGCTATAGAAAATTGATAAAAAAAATTGGTAAAATTTATAGAAGTGAGTAATTTCAATGTTTACCAAATGAAAGAAGCAAGAGCGTATCTAAATTGCTAAATTAATAGAAAATGTTCAAGTTCGTGATTCCCGCATAAGTGAAGAAGATGTTTTGGAAATTGAGAAATACTTTTTATATTTTTACTTAAGTTTTGTTTTTATCTTAAATCAAAGTCAAATTTTTTAGTATTTTTACTTGAAAGATAGTCAAAAAGGGTTTATAATAGAAAAAATTTTTAAAAAATCCATGGAAAAAGGAGGTCAACTATGAAAACTATGAGAATTTTGCAGAAAGATAAGAAAACTTATGCCATTATCCCTCCTGTGCCTCTTGGATTAGTGACAGTTGATTTCTTGCAAAAACTTTTGGAGGTAGCTAAAAAATACGAAATTAAAACTATGAAATTCACAAGTGCTACTAGAATTCTTCTAATAGGTTTGAAGGAAGAAGAGATTGATAAAGTTTGGAAAGATTTGGGAATAAGTCCAGAAGATGCTAAACCATCAAATGTTCGTATTAAAGTATGTCCTGGTGACTTCTGCCGTTTGGGACAGCAGGATACATTTAAATTAGGAGCTGAGCTTGATAAACGATATTACAAAGAAAATTTTCCTGCCAAATTTAAAATAGCAGTTTCTGGATGTGTAAATGATTGTGCAGAAACCTGTATAAAAGATTTGGGATTTATTGCTAAATCTAAGGGATGGACAGTAACTGTAGGGGGTTGTGGCGCTTCACGTCCATTACTTGCAAAAGTACTTGTAAAAGATGTTTCTACAGAAGAAGCTTTAAAAATCGCTGAGAAAGTTGCCAAATTCTATCAAGAAAAAGGTCAAAAGAAGATGCGTTTAGGACATCTTATTGAAAAATTTGGCTGGGAAAAATTTTGTAAGGAAATTCTTGAATAACAACTTTCAAAACTGAAAATTTTTCTCATATCTTAAAATTTTGTTTTTTATATTTCTATTTTTAATTTTTTAAGATAAAAATGAATTTTTTTGGCTTTAGTTTAAAGTTTATTAAACCATTTTACTTGGGAAGTCCTGTTTTGTAAAACTGATTTTTAAATTGACAGAATTTAATTTTAGTATTATGGTATTATTGATGCTAACTGAAGATGGTGCCGGCACCGTTTATTAGAATTAGTAAAAAAATAAACAAGAAGCTATAAAATACTATCACATAAAAATTTGCAGGAGGAGAGTAAAATGAAAATTTATAAAAATGAAGATGCTGATATCTCTATTTTAAAAGATAAAGTAATAGCAGTTCTGGGATACGGAAGTCAAGGGCATGCTCATGCTTTAAATTTAAGAGATTCTGGATTGAATGTGGTGGTGGGAGTGAGAAAAGGCGGAAGAAGTTATGAAAAAGCAAGAGAGCACGGTTTTGAGCCTTTATCTGTTCATGAAGCCTGTGAAAAAGCAGATCTTATAATGATTCTCCTTCCTGATCAAACTCAACCTGTAGTTTACAAAGAAGAAATTGCTCCTGCTTTAAAACCTGGGAAAATGCTTCTTTTTGCTCATGGATTTAATATTCACTACAATCAGATTGTGCCACCCAAGGATGTGGACGTAGCTATGGTTGCTCCTAAAGGACCCGGACATTTGGTAAGAAGGGAATTTGAAAAGGGAACAGGAGTTCCCTGTTTGGTGGCTGTTTATCAGGATGCAACAGGTGAAGCGTTTAAATTGGCTCTTGCCTATGCTAAGGGAATTGGAGGAACAAGAGCAGGTGTTATTGAAACCACATTTAAAGAAGAGACAGAAACTGATCTTTTTGGAGAACAGGTAGTTCTTTGTGGAGGAGTTTCTGCTCTTATTAAAGCAGGTTTTGAAACACTTGTAGAAGCTGGTTATCAGCCAGAAGTAGCTTATTTTGAATGTCTTCACGAGTTAAAACTCATTGTTGACCTTATTTACGAAGGCGGTCTCTCTTTTATGAGATACTCTATAAGTGATACTGCAGAATATGGAGATTTAACAAGAGGTCCAAGAATTATAAATGAAAGTGTAAGAGAAGAGATGAAAAAAATTTTAAAAGAAATTCAAAGCGGTGAATTTGCAAGAGAATGGATTTTAGAAAATCAAGCTGGAAGACCTGTTCTCAATGCTTTAAGAAGAAAAGAAGCAGAACATCTAATAGAAAAAATCGGCGAAAAATTAAGAGCTTTAATGCCCTGGATCAAAAAACCGGAAAAATAATAATTAAGGGAGGAATATCCCTCCCCCTTTTATTAGCTCATTTCTTTTAAAGATTCATAAATTTTTTCAATAGTTTCTTCTATTTCTTTTTCTCCATGAGCAAGAGAAACAAACCAAGCTTCAAACTGAGAAGGAGGTAAATAAACTCCTTTATCAAGCATTTTCTGCCAGAAAATAGCAAATTTTTGTGTATCTGAACTCATAGCTGTTTGAAAATCTACAACCTCCTTTTCGGTAAAAAATAAAGTGAACATAGAACCGGCTCTATTAACTCTATAGAAAAGCCTCAATTTTTTGAGAATTTCTTTAATACCTTCCTCAAGTTTTTGAGCCATAGCTTCCAATTTTTCATAAGTTCCTGGTTTCATAAGTTCTTTCAGAGTGGCAAGACCTGCTGAAACTGCAATAGGGTTTCCTGAAAGTGTTCCAGCTTGATAAACAGGGCCTTCTGGAGCAACAAGATCCATAATTTCACTTTTTCCACCATAAGCTCCTACAGGGAGACCTCCTCCTATAATTTTTCCGAGACAGGTCAGATCAGGAGTAATTCCAAATTTACCCTGTGCTCCAGAAAGTCCAATTCTAAAACCAGTTATAACTTCATCAAAAATAAGAAGGGCTCCGTATTGGGTTGTGATGTCTCTTAAAAATTCTAAAAAACCCCACTTAGGTAATACCACTCCCATATTTCCTGCAATAGGCTCAACTATTACACAGGCGATTTCTTTTCCATATCCTTTAAAAGCCTCTTCCACTGCTTTAAAGTCGTTAAAGGGTAGATTAAGAGTGTGAACTATAAGTTCTTCTGGTATTCCAGGGCTTGCAGGAATTCCAAAGGTAGCAAGTCCTGAACCAGCTTTAACAAGAAGAGAATCTACATGTCCATGATAGCAACCTTCAAATTTAATAATCTTTTTTCTTTTTGTATATGCTCTTGCAAGCCTTATAGCACTCATTGTAGCTTCAGTTCCAGAATTAACCAGGCGGATTTTCTCTATAGAAGGGAAACAATTTTTAATAAGCTCTGCTAATTCCACCTCTTGCCAGGTAGGAGCACCAAAACTCGTTCCTCTTTTCGAAGCAAAATAGACACTTGCTATAACCTCTGGATGGGTGTGTCCCAAAATAAGAGGCCCCCAGGAGCATACATAATCAATATACCTATTCCCATCAATATCAATTAAATAAGCTCCTTCTCCTCTTTCAAAAAAGATTGGATCCGCTTTTACTGCTTTACAGGCTCTAACAGGACTGTTAACACCACCAGGAATGGATTTTAAAGCCTTTTCATAAAAAAACTTAGACCTTATTTTCATAGCAAACCTCCAACTTTATCTTTAAATATTCTATTTTACATAATTTTTCAAGAATTAAAGTAAGATTAACAGCTTCTTCCAGACTTTCACCCCAGGTTAAAGCTCCGTGATCACTTAATATTATCACTTTCGAATTTTTTGCAGAATTAGATGCAGATTCCCAGAGTTCTGAAGAACCCGGTTCTAAATAAGGTAACACTTTTATATCTCTCAAAAAATATTTTCCTTCGAAATGAGAAAAAGATTTAAAATCAAATCCACAATAGTTAAGAATAAGGGCAAAAACCGGATGAGTGTGAACAATTGCCTGAGCCAATGAATTGCTTAAGTAAATTTTATAATGCATACCCCACTCAGAAGAAGGCTTCCCTTTTACAAACTGCCCCTTCCAATCGACAAAACTTAAATCTTCTGGCTTTAAGATTTCTTTTATTTTACCAGAAGGAGTAATCCAGAAGCCCTCTTTATCTCTTATAGAAACATTTCCTTCAGATCCCGAAATAAGTCCTTTTCCTGAAAGATATTTTACAAAAAAACAGAGTTCTTTTTGTTTCTCCATTACACTTTTATACTTTTAACAAGTTCTATATTTTCCAAAGCCCATAAAACAGTTCTTTTAAGCCCCTCTTCTATGCTAATTTCTGGCTCCCAGCCGAGAATTTCCTTTGCTTTTTTAATATCAGCCCAGGTAATTTTAACATCTGCTTTGTGAAAGTCCAAATACTCTCTTTTAGCTTTTTTACCGATCAATCTTTCCAAAATATCAATTATTTCATTTATAGAAATGGGATTTTTCCCACCTCCCAAATTAATAATCTCATATCCCAGAGGCTTTAAGGCAAGAATTGTCCCCCTTGCAATATCATCTATATAAGTAAAATCTCTTGACTGTGTTCCATCTCCATAAATTTTTATTGGAATATCCTCATAAATCCACTTTATAAATCGAAAAATACTCATATCTGGTCTTCCAGCAGGACCATAAACTGTAAAATATCTAACTACTGAAATATCAAGCTCGTAAAGGTGATGATAAGTATAAGCCAGAAGCTCGGCACTTTTTTTGGTCGCTGCATAGGGAGAAAGAGGATTATCAACCTTTAAATTCTCATGAAAAGGAGGTTTTTGTCCTGCATAAACAGAAGATGTAGAAGCAAGAACCATTTTTCTTATGCCAAATTCTTTCATGAGTTCAAGAAGATTGAGAGTAGATGTTATATTAGACTCTACATAAATCCAGGGATTTTCTAAACTTTTTCTAACTCCTGCCCTTGCTGCTAAATGTATTACAGCTGAAACAGGATAAATTTCAAAAAGAAGTTTTGTTGCCTGAAAATCGGCTAAATCGATTTTATGAAACTTAAAATTTTCTAACTTTCTTAGCTCATTTAGTCTCCACTCTTTGAGTTTTATATCGTATGCATCATTAATATTATCAACACCTAAAACTGCTTTCCCATCTTTTAATAAATATTCTGCTACTTTCCATCCTATAAATCCCGCAACTCCTGTAACCAGATAATATTTCATTTTATCTTACCATGCTTAAATATGGAATTATATACTTTTTATTTATGTAATCTGAAAGCTGAAAACTAATAATTGCTTCATCTTCCATAGCGTTTTGTATTTTTATAAGTTTATTGTACCCCAAGAATTTAGAAAGCTTGTCACAAAAAAAGTTCCTACAAAAAAGAGGAGTTAATATAAGAGTGCAACCCTTTTCTCCCAAAAACAGACAATCATCAGGTCTTTCCAGATTAAATTTTATAGAAGACCCTGTCTTCTCTGCCAATAAAAGATTTATAAAAAACTCAGGCTTATTAAGTTTCCATTCCAGACCAGCCTGACAGCACTTCTCACCTGCCTCTGCACATTTAGCACAAAACTCAAAAGAGCCTGTTTCTATAAAAGCTCTTCTTGAGTTGTTAATAGCCTGTAAAAGACTCTCAAGTTTTTCTTTTATAAAAATATCCTCCTTAAGCTTTTTTCTAAAAAAATTCTTATAAAGTTCTTCTAAATTTCTGAAATACTTAATACTATCGTTAAGCATTATAAAATATTGTATTTCAAATCGTTACCACTTATTTCATTCAGTACAAGACCTGTTAAAATTTTGGGATAAAAATATGTGCATTTATGAGGCATAAGTTTTTGAGAAAGGGCTACCTTTTTTAAAATCTCAGAAGAAATGGAGGGAAATACAACACCTAATGCACCTTTGCTAACTTCTTTTAGCAGTTCTCTTATATCTGAAATAAATTTTACTTTTCCCTTCTCTTTTAGAACTTCTTCTTTTACTTTTAAAATTTTTTCAAAAACTTGCAAAAAGTTATAAAGTGGTATTTTTGAGAAAACAGAATCTCTACTTTTTATATCTTCAAAAACTTTATCTTTTAAAGAAAAGATTTTTATCTCCTTGCCGAAAAGAATGCCATATTCCTTAGATTTATCTTTAAAATATTGGTTTATTTCTATACTTTCATTTATTTTCAAGGTTTTCTTTTGATTTGCAAATTTACACATTTCTTTTATTAACTCTTCTGCATTTTCAAGATAATAGGCCCTATGAGTGGGAAGCATAAGCAAATTTTCATCTTCTAAGGGAGAAATATACATAGATATATAATTATAATCTTTTGAAGAGCTTTTTCCGTAAATACTTTCCATATATTCCTTAAATCTTAAAGC
>JAGGXL010000038.1 GCA_021163085.1 Thermodesulfobacterium sp.
ACTTTATTCGAAGATATTTTTTAACATCTAAATTTTTTAAAATACCTTCTCACTCCTTTTACAAGACTTACTACTTAAATCTATTAATTTTCTTGGCGATTCGTAGGTCATTATAAGAGTTTTGTCATCTTTCCATTCATATTTAAATCTGGGTGGTCTGGCATTAGGTATAGATTTGGTAGTAAGGCTATGAACTTTGTCCATTTTTAGAAGAAAATCTTTGGCAGATTTAGACCAACTATAAAAAGGAGCATATAACTTAGGAGCAAAAGAACAAGCCCAATATTCTCCAAAGGCATCAAAAGCCTGCTGTAATGAAATATTAAGCTCTTTACATAAGGTATTTATAATTTTAAAAACATCATCATTTATATCTTGAGTAGGTAAAAATACTGTACCCTTTGTAAACCCAGATTTTTGAAGAATATCATCCCATTTTTTTTTACCAAATTTTTCTTCCATCATTTCCGCAAGAGCATTGACTATAACACCTTTCACTCCTTACTTCCTCCTGCGATTTTAAAATTCTATTTTACATATTACATAATTTAGTTAAATATGTCAATCTATAGTAAATTTAAATATCTTAATTTTTAAAACTATTGAATTAATATAAAACCACTTGCCCTTATTTTAATTTATTGTAAAATTGGATTTACTATGAGTATACTGGCTGCTTTTAGTATGTTTCCTTTAGATAAAGGAGAAAGTGTTAGTACTTATGTAGCAAGGATTCTTGAAATAATTGATAAATCAGATATTCCTTATAAACTCACCCCTATGGATACAGTTATAGAGGCTGACGATGGAGAATTTGATAAAATTTTGAATCTTATTAAAGATAGTATAAAAGTTTTGGAAAAAGATTGTAATAGAATTATAGTAAATATAAAAATAGATTATCGAAAGGGCAGAAAAAGCGGTTTAACTCAAAAGCAGAAATCTGTAGAAGAAAAAGTAGGAAGATCTCTTAATAAAGTTTAATTGAAGGGTCCTTTCTTGAAACCAAAGAAGATAGTTTTAGCTTATTCTGGTGGTTTAGATACTTCTGTTATTCTTAAGTGGCTTATAGAAAAATATCAGTGTCCTGTTGTTGCCTTTTGTGCTGATCTTGGGCAGGAAGAAAATTGGGATGAAATTAGGGAAAAGGGTATTAAATGCGGGGCTGAAAAAGTAATTATCAGGGATCTGAGAGAAAAATTTGTAAAAGATTATGTGTATTTTGCTATAAAAGCAGGAGCAATTTATGAAAACTGGTATATGCTTGGAACTGCTCTTGCAAGACCACTTATTGCAAAAGAACAGGTTAAAATTGCAAGAGATGAAGAAGCAGATGCTTTAGCACACGGAGCAACAGGAAAAGGAAATGATCAGGTCAGATTTGAACTAACTTATACTGCCCTTGCTCCAGATTTGAAAATTATTGCTCCCTGGAGGGAATGGGAATTTAAAGGAAGAACTGATCTTATAGAATACGCAAAAAAACAGGGGATACCCGTTCCAGTAACCCTTGAAAAACCTTATAGTATAGATGCCAATCTTTTTCACATAAGTTATGAGGGTGGTATTTTGGAAGATCTTTGGCAGGAACCTCTGGAGGATATGTTCATAATGACGGTTTCTCCGGAAAAAGCTCCTGATAAGCCCGAATATATAGAAATTGAATTTGAAAAAGGAGAACCAATTTCTATAAACGGGGAAAAGCTAAGTCCTGTAGAACTACTTTCCAAGCTCAATAAACTCGGTGGCAAACACGGTATAGGAAGAGTTGATATGGTAGAGAATAGATTTGTGGGGCTCAAAAGCAGAGGTATTTATGAAACTCCAGGTGGAACAATTCTTCACATAGCTCACAGAGCTCTTGAGCAGATTACTCTTGATAGAGAAATTATGAGAATTAAAGATACACTTATGCCAAAGATTTCAGAACTTATTTACTATGGTTTCTGGTTTAGTCCTGAATTTCAGAATCTTAAAACTTTTATAGAAAAGACTCAAGAGAGGGTCTCAGGGACAATAAGACTTAAACTTTATAAAGGTAACGTTTTTGTTACTGGAAGAAAGAGTCCTTACAGTCTTTATAAAAAGGAGCTTGCAAGTTTTGACGAAAAAGAGGGATATAATCCAAAAGATGCAGAGGGATTTATAAGGCTCCAAGGTTTGAGATTGAAAATTTATAATATATCGTAAAAGGGGAGGGCTTTATGAAAATTTTTATTGATACAGCTCAAATTGAAGAAATAAAAAAGGCAAAAGAATGGGGAATTCTTGATGGAGTTACCACCAATCCAACTCTTCTTTCAAAAACAGGGAAACCATGGAAAGAGGCAGCTTTAGAAATATTGAAAGAAGTCCCAGATAAACCAGTTTCTCTGGAAGTTATAGCTACTGAATTTGAAGGAATGTTAAAAGAGGCAAGAGAGCTTGCTAAAATGGGAGACAATGTAGTAATTAAAATCCCTTTTACTTACGAAGGAATAAAAGCAGTTCAGGCTTTAAAAGCAGAGGGCATTAAAACCAATGTAACTTTGGTTTTTTCTTCGCTTCAGGCTTTAATAGCAGGAAAAGTAGGTGCAACTTATGTTTCTCCTTTTATCGGCAGGATTGATGATATAGCTTATAGCGGAATTGAAGTTCTGGAAGAAATAGTGCAAATTTACACTATTTATAATTTTGAAACAGAAATTATCGCTGCAAGCATCCGTCATGTGGATCATGTAAAACAATGTGCTTTTTTAGGAGTGGATATCGCAACTATTCCTTTTAAAATAATAGAACAAATGTTCAAACACCCTCTTACAGATATTGGTTTGAAAAAGTTTTTAGAAGATGCAAAAAAAGCTAATATAACTATACTTTAATGCTTCAATGGGATATAAATTTATTTGATTTAATAAATCACTTTAGAACCCCATTTTTAGATTGTATTTTACCTGTTTTTAGTAATTGTATTTTTATTGATGTATTTTATATACTAATAAGTTTTTTTCTATGGGTTAAATACTCCTTAAAAGAATATTTAATCATTATAATTTTTATGGTTATTGGATTTTTATTCGTTGATTTTAGTTGTGCAAGAATTTTAAAGCCTTATTTTAAAAGAGAAAGACCCTTTGTTAGTATCCCAAAAGTTTACCACTATTCAAATAACGAGTTTAGATATCTTGAGCTTCCACAAAAAAAAAGAATAAGCTTTAGCTTCCCTTCATGTCATGCATCTAATTCATCTTTTGCTTCTTTTTTTCTTTCCTTTTTTTATTTTAGATTAGCTCTTATTTTATATATTTTTTTTATTTTAGTTGGTTGGTCCCGTATCTATTTGGGAGTTCATTTTCCTCTGGATATTTTTGGAGGATGGATTTTAGGTTTTATTTCAGCCTATATTTTTTATAAGCTCTGCAATTTTATCCTTTTTAAAGTAAATGAAAAAAACGCATAGTGATGCAAAAAAAAGACTTATAACAATTGTAATTCTTTTTTTATTTTTCTCCTTTTTAGCAAAATTTCTCTATCTTTATTTTTTACCGTTACCTCTTTCTTACGATGAAGCCTATTACTGGGATTGGTCAAGATTTTTAGATTTTGGATACTATAGTAAACCTCCGATGGTAGCTTGGATTATCAGAATTTTTACTGAAATTTTTGGAAATACCGAATTTGCTGTAAGACTGCCAGCGTTAATTTGTGTAACTTTAACTATTTTTCTTTCCTTTTTTTTGATTTGGAAATACTTCAACGAAGTAAATGCAACATGGCTTCTACTAATTTTTTTCTTTATCCCTATATTAACAGTCTATAGCTTTATAATGACTATAGATCCACCTTTGATACTTTTCTGGATTTTATCTCTGTTTTTCTTTTTAAACTATCTAAAGACCCTCTGTTATAAAAATGCCATTTTTACTGGAATCTTTATAGGTTTGGGGCTTTTAACCAAACAAACTATGTTTGCTTTTGTGTTTTTAAGTGGGATTTACTTATTAATATTTAATAGGAATTTGTTTTTCAAGAAAGAGACGTTTTTTTTATTTTTAACAGCAATTTTAATATATTTTCCTAACCTCTACTGGAATTATACTCATCAGTTTGTTTTATTTAAACATACAGAGGAGCATTTTACCAGAAAGACACTCTCAGTTTATTCTTTTTTAAAGTTTTTAGGAGACTCAATAGGTGTTTATACACCTTTATTTTTATTTTTTCTTTATAGTGGAATAGCCTATACCAGAAAATTTTTTAAAAATCACTACCCAGAAGATCTAAGGTTTTTATATTTTCTTTTTTTTCCTTCAATTCTGGGTTTACTTTTTCTTTCCTTTTTTATTAAGCTTAATGCAAACTGGGTTTTACCTTTTGTTTTAACAGGCTTTCTTTTTCTTTTTGGTTATTTATCTCTTTCTTCAGGGTGGAGAGTTTTTCTTTTTGGTAATTTAGTTATAGCCATTATTTTATCTGTTATGGTATATCTTTTAGGTTACTTTCCACAAAAATTTCCAGAACCTTTACAGGTTCTTTTAGAGAATTTCAGGGGATGGAAAGTGCTTGCTGAAAGAGTTGAAAAATATTATAATCAGAATGTACCCTTAGTTACTGAAAATAGAGCCATTGCTGCAACTCTTGCTTTTTATGTAAAATCCCATCCCAAGGTTTATGTGATTCAATTTAAAAAATACCCTGAAAATCAGTATCATTTGTGGAGGAATGCAGATTCTTTAACAGGGAAGAGAGTTTTGGTAGTAAAAAAAGGATTTAATAAACCTTATTATCTTGAAAATTCAGAAAAAGTTGATGAAATTAAAATAAAAGTTACTTCAAAAAGATATAGACATTTTTCTATTTGGGAAGGCATTTTAAGTTTGTAAAAGGTAAGAAGTATGGCTTATTATTGTCAGGAATGTGGATATAAAAGTTTAAAGTGGTTAGGTAGGTGTCCAGAATGTGGTTCATGGAATTCTTTCGTTGAGGAAAAAGAAAAAAAAGGTAAAAAAGGCAGAAAAACCTCTTTTGAAAAAGCAAAAGCTCAAAAACTTTCTGAAATCGTTTCCAAACCCCAGAAAAGAATAAAAACAGGTTTAACAGAATTCGATTTAGTTTTAGGAGGAGGAATAGTTTCTTCTTCTCTTATTCTTATTGGAGGAGATCCAGGTATTGGAAAATCTACTTTACTTACTCAAATAGCTGGGTTTCTTTCAGAAAAGGATATAAAAGTGGTTTATGTTTCTGCAGAAGAGTCTGTAGAGCAGGTGAAATTAAGAGTGGATAGGTTAGAAGTAAACAAAGATTTTTATTTTATTTCAGACACCAATTTAGCAGAGATTTTGGAAACAGTTGAAGACATAAAGCCTTATCTTTTGATTATTGATTCTATTCAAACTGTTTATCTACCTGAACTTGAAAGTTCTCCTGGAGGAGTTTCTCAGGTTAGAGAATGTGCTAATACTCTTTTGCGTTTAGCTAAAGAAAAAGGAATTACGGTAATTTTGGTTGGACATATTACCAAAGGTGGCATTATAGCAGGTCCAAAAATTTTAGAGCATTTAGTAGATGTGGTCCTTTATTTGGAGGGTGAGAAAGAGACAGGATTTAGAATTCTTAGAGCTGTTAAAAATCGTTTTGGTCCTGTAAATGAAATAGGAGTATTTTTGATGACAGAAAAAGGTCTTATTCCTCATTCACAGTATGAAGACTTTTTTCTTTCAGGGGAGGAGGGAGCTATTTTTTGTATTATTGAAGGTACGAGACCAATTCTTGTTGAGGCTCAGGCTCTGGTAACCAAAAGCTTTTTCCCTGTTCCCAAAAGAACAGCAGTAGGTTTTGATCCAATCAGACTTTCTCTTCTGGTCGCCATCTTGGAAAAAAAACTTGGTTTCAATTTTAGAGATAAAGATATTTATGTAAAAATAGCAGGAGGGTTAAGAGTAAAAGATCCTTCTGCAGACC
This sequence comes from Thermodesulfobacterium sp., assembly GCA_021163085.1. Taxonomy (GTDB): domain Bacteria; phylum Desulfobacterota; class Thermodesulfobacteria; order Thermodesulfobacteriales; family Thermodesulfobacteriaceae; genus Thermodesulfobacterium. Next base: position 5,941 of record JAGGXL010000038.1, read on the forward strand.
TTGCTGTTGCTATGACATTAATTTCGAGTCTTTTGGAGAAGCCTTTACCAGAAAAGAGTATTTTTATAGGAGAGATAGGACTTTCTTCAGAGCTGAGACCAATAAGAGATATACCTCTTAGATTGAAAGAAGCTGAGAAAAAAGGTTTCAAAAAGGCTTTTATTCCAAGGTTGACCAATATTAAGGAAAAAGATTTTAAAATAGAAATTTTGCCCTGTAGAAAGGTTTCAGAAGTTTGCAGATACATTTTTGGTTAAAAAAATGCTTGATAATATAAATATAATATCTCTTTGGAATAATAGAGAAGAGCTTAGGCTTTTTTTAGAAAAGCACCCTGTTTTAGGTCCTTTTTTATTTATAATTTTTCAGGCTATACAGGTAGTTATAGCACCTATTCCCGGAGAGGCAACAGGATTTTTAGCAGGTTTTTTCTTTGGTGCCTTTAAGGGTTTTCTAATAAGTACTACAGGGATCATAATCGGATCAACAGTAGCTTTTTACATAGGAAGATTTTTTAAGAAAAAATTTTTGAATAAATATGAAGAATCCCCCCGTTATTTAAAGGTAAAGAAAGTTTTTAAAAAATACGGACTTACAGGGACTTTTCTTCTTTATTTATTTCCTGGCTTTCCCAAAGATATTCTGAACTATTTTTTAGGTATTATGCCGCTATCTTTTAAAGCTTTTATTTTTATATGCAGTCTCGGAAGATTGCCAGGAACTTTCGCTTTATCTTTACAGGGAGATGTTGTATATGGAGGTTGTCCTCATAAAATTTTTGTATTATTTGGACTATGCGGAATTGTTTTTATAATATTTTTTATTTTTAAACGAAGAATTGAAAGCTGGTTAGAGATTAATTCTTAAGGATATTACCATTTAATTCTGACTTTAACCCCTCTTTCTGCAAGGTAATTTTTTATTTCTTTTATACTATATATTCCGTAGTGAACCATAGAGGCAATAAGAGCTGCATCAGCTTTGCCTTCGGTTAATACTTCATAAAGATGTTGAGGATGCCCTGCACCTCCAGAGGCAATAACAGGAATATTTACAGCCTCGGCTATCATTCTGGTAATGGCTAATTCGTAACCTTCTTTAGTTCCATCAGTGTCTATGGAATTGAGACATATCTCACCTGCTCCGAGATTTTCAGCTTCTTTTGCCCACCATACTGCATCAATTCCCATAGGTTGCCTTCCACCTTTGATCCAAACTTCATATCCAGAAGGAATTTTTGATGAAGGCTCAACCTTTTTAACATCCATTCCAAGAACAATGCATTGTGAACCAAAAGCCTTAGCTCCTTCATAAATAAGTTTCGGATTTAAAACAGCGGCTGTATTTACTGAGACCTTTTCTGCTCCTGCAAGTAAAACTTCTCTCATATCTTCTAAACTTTTAATGCCTCCTCCCACAGAAAAAGGAATAAAAATGCGTTCAGCAGTTCTTCTAACCACATCAATCATTATTTTTCTGTGCTCAGCACTTGCTGTAATATCATAAAATACTATCTCATCAGCACCTTCCAAATAATACTTTTCAGCCATTTCAACAGGATCACCAACTTCTACATTATTTTTAAACTTAATACCCTTGGTGGTTTTTCCATCCTTTACATCTAAACAAACAACTATTCTTTTGCTCAACATATTTAAAACTTATAATGAAAATTTTTTAAATAGAACTTTTTAAGGGAGAAACTCTCCCTTTTTAAGATCTAAGCTCAACTAAAACTAAATCCCTTTCCTCCACAGGAGCCCTTACTTGTGGAAGAGCCCTTACAAGTAGAATAAAATCCAGACAATATTTTTTCTATTTTCTGAGATTTACAATAAGGGCATATTAACTCTTTTTCTTCTTCCCTTTTAAAAATAAGTTTTTCAAAAGTTTTTCCGCATTCTAAACATTTAAATTCATAAATAGGCATAATAAAATCCACCTCCCTTTATTTAAGTTTTAAAAAAATAATAAATATTTTGGGGAATTCAAGAGCTGATATAATGAAAAATTTTGGAAAGTGTTTCAGATGCTTTACCTTTTAAAAAATAATCTGTAATAGATTGTGTATAGGGAGTTTCTTCAAAATTTATTTCTACAATTCTGGCATTATTTAATTTTGCAAGATATGGAATTTCAGCAGCCGGGAAAACAACACCTGAAGTTCCTATAACTAATATAACATCACACCTTTTTGCTTCCCTTTCTGCTTTCTTTCTTACTTCAAAAGGTATAGGTTCTCCAAAAAAAATTACATCTGGCTTTAAAGGGCTTTTACACTTTGGACAGACAGGATAAGGTAGAGTTTCAATAAGTTCTTTTTTTACCGCTTCTTTTCTACTGCAGTCTAAACATAAAAGCCATCTGCAGTTTCCGTGAAATTCTATAACATTTTTATTCCCAGCTGATTGATGTAGCCCATCTATATTTTGAGTAATTAACGTTTTTAGATATCCTAACTTTTCCATTTCGGCAAGGGCTTTATGGGAAACATTGGGTTTTGCCCTTAGAACTATTTCAAACATCTCTCTTAACATTTTCCACACTTTTGCAGGATTTTTTAAAAAAGATTCGATATGAGCAAATTCTTCAGGATCGTATTTAGACCAAAGCCCTTGAGATCCTCTAAAAGGAGGAATACCGCTTTCTACAGATATACCAGCACCTGTAAAAGCTATTGTATAATTTGAAGTTTTTATAAGCTCTGCAACTTCTTTATATAGGTTCATCAAATATCTTTTGTTTCTTTAAGAAGCCAGTTTAAAAAACACTCATTTGTTTTTTCTATTTTAAATTTGGCTATACAAGGACAAGTGTAGGAATGAAGTTCAAGGATTTTCTTCTCTGCTAATTCTGAAAGAGATTCTTTTGTCTTCACAATCATGATAGATTCTCTTGATTTTTCTATTTTTTCTTCCCACCAGTACATTGATGTTATCTGGGGATATATATTAACACATGCACAGAGCCTTTCTTTTAAAAGGGCTTCCCCTATTTTTTGAGCCTCCTCTTCAGAGCTACAGGTTACATAAAGAAATACTATCTTATCCTTCATAAAATTTTCACCTCCACCTCTTCATTTTTTTCAAATCCCAGACGGTCTTCAGGAATGCAGAGTATTCCATTTGCCTTCACTAAGGTCATAATAAGACCTGATTTGCTTAGAAGTGGAGTAGCAAAAAGATTATTATCTTTTTCTTCTAAGTATACCCTTATAAAATCTGTCCTTCCTGCCTGTGAAAAAATGCTTCTTGTTAATTTAGCTTTAACTTTGGGTTTGTAAATTTTATCTGTCAATCCAAGTAATTTATGTATTATCGGTTTTACAAATAATTCAAAGCATATATAAACAGCTACAGGATGACCCGGAAGACCAAAAACAGGTTTTTTATTACATATACCTGCTATAATTGGTTTTCCAGGTTTAATAGAAACTCCGTGAAAAATAACTCCTGGTTCACCAAGCTCATTGATGATCTGAGCAGTCATATCTTTTATTCCTGTACTTGTTCCCCCTGTTATTAAAATAATATCTGAGGATTCAAAAGCTTTATCAACAACATCTTTAATCTCCTTATAATCGTCTTTAACAATTCCCATTTTGAGAGGAACTCCACCTGTTTCTTCAATTAAGCCCGCTAAGACAAAAGAATTAATGTCTCTTACCTTTCCCGGTGTTGATTTTTCAGTATGAGGTATGATTTCATCACCTGTAAGGATAATAGAAATTACAGGTTTTTTAACCACCTTTATCTCGTTAAATCCCAAACCTGCGAGTGCACCTATATCTTGAGGCTTTAATTTGTGCCCCTTTGGTATTACAACCTCTCCCTTTTTAACATCTTCGTCTTCAAAAATTACATTTTCACCAGGACCAACAGGTTTTAAGACCTCTATTAAATCAGAAGAGACAACATTTACATGTTCAATCATTACTACTGCATCTGCACCTTCTGGAAGCATTCCTCCTGTTGCAATTTCAGCACATTCACCAGGCCCTAAAGAAAAAGCAGGAGCTAATCCCATTTGGATATAAGCTTTTACAGTTAAATAAGCAGGCATCGTTTCTTTAGCACCAAAAGTGTCTTGAGATCTTACTGCAAAACCATCAACAGTTGACCTTCTAAATCCAGGAAGATTTTCAGGAGCATAAATATCTTCAAAAGTAATTCTATGATAAGCTTTTTCTATAGGGATAATCTCATAAGATAAATTCTCGGGAGTTATATACTTCAATAAAAGTTCAATACCTTTTTTTAAATTAAGATACTTTTTATCAAGCATCGCGTTAACACTTAATTATAACTTAAATATTTTAAAAATAAATGCACAAATTTTTGAATAAAAAAAGAAGAAAGAAAGAAAATAAGCTTAAATAAATCAAAAAAAGTAAAAAATCATATAGAAAATAAAGAATATTAGTTAGAATAGAGATTGACTCAATAATAATTTTAATGATAAATTATAATTATAAATAATAAAATATGATAATAAAAGGGAGGTGGTAATATGAGTATTAAATTTACAAGAAGAGATTTCTTAAAGTTATCTATAGGTTCTTTGGTCTTAAGCTCCTTAGGAATAAACTTAGAGCCTGTTAAAGCATATGCGAAAGAGCTCAAAATTAAGAATGCTAAAGAAACGACAACTATTTGTCCTTACTGTTCTGTGGGATGTGGAATTATTGTTTATTCTAAAGGAGGAAAGGTAGTAAATACAGAGGGAGATCCTGACCACGTTATTAGTAAAGGTAAGCTTTGTCCAAAAGGTGCTTCACTTTATCAGCTTGCCAATAATCCCACAAGACTTTTGAAACCACTTTATCGTGCACCCTATTCTGACAAATGGAAAGAGGTTTCTTGGGACTGGGCTCTGGATAGAATTGCTAAACTGGTAAAGAAAACCAGAGACAAATATTTTATTTACAAAAACGAAAAAGGTCAGGTGGTAAACAGAGTTGAAGCAATTGCCCATGTAGGTTCTGCTGCTCTTGATAACGAAGAGTGTTACATTTTACAAAAATTTTTGAGGGCACTGGGGATTGTATATATAGAACATCAGGCGCGTATATGACATAGTGCAACAGTGGCGGCTCTGGCAGAGTCGTTCGGAAGAGGAGCTATGACAAATCACTGGGTTGATATGAAAAACTCTGATGTAATTTTAGTAATGGGTGGAAATCCTGCTGAAAATCATCCAGTATCCATGCAATGGATACTCAAAGCTAAAAAAGAAAGGGGAGCAAAACTTATTGTTGTAGATCCAAAATATACAAGAACAGCCTCTCAGGCAGATCTTTTTATTCAGATTCGTCCAGGAACAGATATAGCTTTTCTTGGAGGGTTAGTTAAGTATATTATTGATAATGAACTTTATTTTAAAGACTACATAGTAAATTATACAGATGCAGCCTTTTTAGTAGATCCTAATTTTAAGGATACCGAAGATTTGGGTGGTGTATTTTCTGGATACGATCCTAAAAAGAAAAAATATAATAAATCCACTTGGAAGTATCAACTTGATGAGAATGGAATCCCCAAGAAGGATCCCACTTTAAAGGACCCTAACTGTGTATTTCAGTTATTGAAAAAGCATTTTTCAAGATACACAATAGATGTGGTTTCTGAAATTACTGGTGCACCAAAAGAAAAGATTTTAGAGGCCTACAAGATTTATGCTTCAACTGGAAAGCCGAACAAAGTTGCTACTGAATGTTATGCAATGGGATGGACTCAGCATACAGTGGGGACACAGAATATTAGATGTATGGCAATTATTCAACTTCTTCTCGGAAATATTGGAATGGCTGGTGGTGGAGTAAATGCATTAAGAGGAGAATCTAATGTTCAGGGTTCAACAGACATGTGTCTACTTTTCCACATATTACCTGGTTATTTACCAATGGTGAGAGCTTCTCATGTGGATTTGAAGACTTATATAAAAAAAACAACCCCTAAGAGCAATGACCCCAAGAGCTTGAACTGGTGGAAGCATAGATCTAAATATATTGTTAGTCTTCTTAAGGCTTTCTGGGGAGATTATGCAACCCCTGAGAATGATTTTTGTTTTAATTATTTACCCAAACTTGACGACGGCAAAGCTTATAGCTGGTATGACCTTTTTGATGCTATGTATAAAGGTAAGATTAAGGGATTTTTTGCCTGGGGACAAAATCCTGCATGTTCCAGTGCTAATGCTAATAAAGCAAGACAGGCTCTTTCAAAGCTTGACTGGTTAGTATGTGTAAATCTTTGGGATAGTGAAACTGCATCTTTCT
>JAGGXL010000141.1 GCA_021163085.1 Thermodesulfobacterium sp.
ACCATTAGCTTTTAGAATTTTTAAGTTCTTTTAATAGTTCTTTTCTTCTTTTTTTATAATACCTTTCTTCTTCGCTAAATATACAACCACAATAACCCTGTCTGTAAATATTCAAACTCTTAGCAATCTCTTGTCCATATTTATATCCGGCTCTAAAATCCTCATAAAAAAACGGAACTTTGTAGCGATAACTTAGGTCTTCTGCAATTGCTTTAATAAGCTCGTGATTCTGATGGACGCTGTAGATCATAGTTGTGGTGAATGCATCAGCTTTTATTTCCAGAGCTTTTTTAACCGTGGCCTTAAGTCTCATAAAATAACACCTTTCACATCTCTTGCCTGGTTTATCCCAATACATAAAAGTTTCTCCGATAAATTTTCTAAGTCCGTATTCCTTATCCCAGATAATTTCAAAATCTTTTATTTTCTGAACCTCTTCCAAGGCTCTTATTCTCTGACGAAATTCTTTATAGGGGTGAATATTAGGATTATAAAAATAGCCTACAAAGGATAGTTGTTTTTCTCTAAAATAATCTATTATGTAAAGGCTACAGGGTCCACAACATATATGAAGCAAAATCATAATCTACCACTTCTCTATTCTTTAACTTTTATTTCCCAATTTTACCCCTAAAACCAAAATCTACCACTTCCGAAGTGGTAGATGGTAGGAAGGTTTTTAAAATGGAATTTTTGGCTTATAATTAGGATTTATGCAGATTAGATGGAAAGACCTGGTTAAAATACCTAATCTTTTAAGTCTTTATAGACTCATACTGGGGCTGATTTTCCCTTTTCTTTGGAAATTAGAAATACAAAATAAAATTTTACTTACTTTAATTGGGACAGCTATCTTAAGTGATACCTTTGATGGAAACATAGCAAGAATTTTTCATCAAAAAACAGACCTTGGTAAAATCTTAGATCCGCTTGCAGATAAAGTTTTTATAAATATGCTTTTCGTTCTTCTTTATTTAAATAAAAACATTTCTTTATCTTTTTTATCTATTATTTTAGGAAGAGATATAGCTATACTCTTGGGATCAACTCTACTTTACTTAAAATACCCTGATCAGGTTAAATTTAACCCAACTTATCTTGGAAAAATTTGCACAGCTTTTCAGCTAATATTTCTATTTCTGTATTTTGTCCATCTCTTTATAAACCCGCTAAATGATCTGTTAATCTCAGTCTTTTCTCAATTGGTGATATTTTTCACTCTGCTTTCTGGCTTTCATTACGCCTTTTTATTCTGGAAATCTTTTACCAAATCTCCAATAAGATAATCTTTCTCAAGCTTTAAAAATTTTACCTTTACAATCTTTCCTTTCAGCTCTGTTTTTTTATCCCTTAGATTTACAAATATAGAAATGTAATTTTCAGAAAGCCCTTTCCACATACCTCGGATCTCATCAAAATTTTCCAGAACCACCTTTCTTGTTTTTCCGATTTCTTTTTTGAGAAAATCTCTTCTTTTTTCAAAAATAAGTGTCTTTAAAATTTTTGCCCTCTTTTCAATAATATGGGGTTCCACCTTGTTATAAAATTTTTCTGCTGGCGTTCCTGAACGAGAAGAAAAAGGAAAAATATGAAGCCAGTTTAAAGATGAATTCTTAATAACCTCATAAGTATCTTTGAAATCATCCTCACTTTCCCCAGGAAAACCAACAATTACATCAGCTCCAAAAGTAGCATGAGGATATATCTCATAAAGTTTTAAAAGTGCTTCCATATATTGTTCTCTGGTATAACTTCTATTCATTAGCTTTAAAATACAGTTTGAACCACTCTGCAAAGGAATATGAAAATGAGGAACCAAAAATCGGCTTTTTTTAACAAATTCTAAAAAATCCTCATCCACCTCGTTTACTTCTAAGGAAGAAAGCCTGAGATTAAATTCCTTTTCTTGAAGTCCCAGGTATTCTTCTATTTTCCACAGAAGATCCGTGAATTTCTTTTGAGGTTTAAAATCCTGCCCCCATTTTCCAAGATGAATTCCTGTAAGAACAACTTCTTGATATCCATTTTCTATAAAACTTTTTATTTGCTCTAAAACTTTTTCAGCAGGAACACTCCTTGGAGCTCCTCTAACATAGGGTACAATACAGTAGCTGCAAAAACTGTTGCAGCCGTCCTGAACCTTTACAAATGCTCTTGAGTGCCCAAAAAAGTTGTGTATAATCACAGGAAAACATGCCTTTTCCTGAGAAACATCCTCAACCTGTATAAAAACCTTTGAAAATTCGTTATTTTTCTCTTCCTGAAAAAATTTCTTTAAAATTTCTGCAATTTTAAACTTTTCTTTTTGACCCAAAATTAAAAGCTTAGTCTTATTGTCTGATAAATTTCTTGCTGCTTCATTATGAAATTTCTGAGAATAACATCCTGTAAGCACTATAATTTGAGGATTTAGCTTTAACCATCTTCTTATAATTTTACGAGTCTCAGCTTCTGCTTTAGCTGTAACAATACAACTGTTTAAAATTAAAATCTCTGCCTCTTTTTCTGAAGAAAGAGAAAAACCTTCTCTCAGCAAACTTTCTATAATATAAGCACTCTCTACCTGATTTACTTTACAACCGAGTGTCTTTACGAAAAAGTTTTTCCTTTTCATACTTTTTTCTCAAAAGCCTAAAATTTGCTCCTTAGCTATCTTATAAAATTTAATCACTTTTTTTTAATAATTTCTAAATGCAATTTAGTAATGAGTTTCCATAAAGGTACATAGAAATTTGAAAAAATTACCAATGTCATTGTATCTGCTATAGATACTACACGAAAAAATCATAGGAATGTCATCAAATTAATTGAAAAAATTAAAAACTCTAAGTATCAAGCTTTTATTTAACCAAACTTTTCCAAAAAATCTTTTATGGCTTTTTTTAAAAGTTTTTCGTATTTTTTTTCTCCTATTGCCCGTCTTCCGAAAACAAAATTAAATTCACTAACTACGGGCTCTTTGTTTTTAAAAAGAAAGTCTA
>JAGGXL010000169.1 GCA_021163085.1 Thermodesulfobacterium sp.
AAGGAGATTGTATTATTGTTTTAGATGATAAAAAAGCCAGAAAGATAGCGAAGGATTTAAATCTTAAAGTAACAGGAACTCTTGGTGTATTGCTAAAAGCTAAAAAGTTAGGATTAATAGAAGCAATTTATCCACTTCTTCAAGAGTTAAAAAAGAAAAATTTTTACATTTCTGAAAAATTGGAACGAAATGTTTTAAAGCTTTCTGGAGAATTGGATAATTAAAATTACGAAAAAAAAAGAAAATGCCTTTGACGATATCATTTTTGATGCCCTTGGCTTAACCGAAGAAGAAAGAAAGGAAGTCTATTGGGCAGTCGCTGAATTGGTGAAGAATAGACTTGAGAAGGCGAGGAGTGTGTAAAGACAAGCTAAAACATAAGGATAGCTAAAAGATATATGTGAAAAATATTTAAAAGATATTTGCGAAATTTGTGTTTAGACAAAATGTTCTTCATAAACTTAATCCACCTCGGCGAAAAGTGGCTTGAGATTAAAAAGCAAAGAATGCAAAATCTTCTCAAAATTGCCTCACCAGATGAAGCACTTTATCGGGAAATAATGCTCTCCCTTGGCTATCCAAAAAACAAAGTGAATTTTTTAGAACTTGCTTTAATTCTGCCTTATTCTGAAATAAAAAAACTTAAAGATAGACATACTATAGAAAAAGCACTTTTATACAGAGCTGGTTTTATAAATGAAAAAAACGGATTACCACAAAATTTTGATTTTTCTTTAAGGATGGATAAATCCGTGTGGGAATACAAAGGTATAAGACCTGCCAATTTTCCTGAGAAAAGAATAAAAGGGATTGTAGAGCTTCTTGAAAAAAGTGTGGAGAAAGGTTTGGTAAATTTTTTTCTGAAAAAAGTTAAGTCTCAAATAGAAAATAAAAATTCAAAATCTGCCCTAAAAAACATAATGGACTTTAAAGGTATAGGCAAACAAAGAAAAGAAGAAATGTTTTTTAATATAATAATGCCCTTTTTAATGGTATTTTCAGAAGATAAAAACATCCAGCAATTTTTAAATTTCATGTTTGAAACCTATCCACCTCTTCAAGATAACCGACTTACCAAAGCATTTAAAAATAAACATCCCGATTTAAAAATCACAAATGTAAAACAGCACATGGGAGCCATATTTTTTGAGAAAACAAAGGAAATAACATAAAATCCGAATTCTCCCAAAAGGCATTTGGGAATTTACAGAAAAAGGAATTAATTATTTGAAAAAAGAAAATTTTTAATTTATAATCCCTTTTAAAAGAGGAAATAAATGAAAATTTAAATGGATTGCTGTTGTTTAAATAGACCCTTTGATGACCAAACTAATCCTATTATTCATCTTGAAGCTGAAGCAATAAAAATTGTAATTATTTTTATGTGAACAAGGAGTTTTTACATTAGTATCAAGTGAAGTTTCAAAATTTGAAATAGAAAAAACTCCAGATATTTTAAAAAAAGAAAAATTAAAAATTTTAGAACAGCTTGCTCAAGAAGTAATAAAAATAAATGACGAAATAGAAACCAGAGCAAAATATTTTGAAAGTTTAGGAATTCAATCCTTTGATGCTTTACACTTAGCTTGTGCAGAACGGGGAGCAGATATTCTTCTCACTGTAGATAAAGCTTTTTTAAAGAAAGCAAACAAGATAAGAGATTTAAAAATAGAAATAAAAAATCCAATAGAATGGTTAAAAGAGGTATATTATGGAGAAGATGGTTAATTACAAAACAGGAATAGAGATTCATAAGGAAGGTTATAAAATATTAGCTAAGGGATTAGGAATAGTAAATTTTATAAGGTTTATTCAAGAGTTTGAAATAGGAGAAGGTGATTATACTAAAGATAGACATAAATGGCAGGATAAATATACAGTAGAAAAAATAGTAGAGGAAATAAAAAGATAAACTTTTAAGAGAAAAAACTCAAGCTAAATAAAAAACCAAACTTAACAAGTAAAATTATTAAGAGCTATCTTCTAATAATACAATCCGCTGGAAAAATACAGCCCAGTAGTGCCGAAACACAATGATGCAAGAAGGATTTTTAGAATCCGATTCTCTCAAGAGGCATCTCACGAAATCACAGAAAAAGGAGTTGAATATTTAGAAAAAGAAATAAAAAGCCCTTGACGACATCACCTTTGACACCCTCGGCTTACCCGAAGAAGAAAGAAAGGAAGTCTATTGGGCAGTCGCTGAGTTGGTGAAGAATAGACTTGAGAAGGCGAGGAGTGTGTAGAAACTTTAAACTTAATGACTTGTCTTTAAATCAAAAACAATTAAATTAAAAGGAAATGCTTGAAAAGATATAAAAGGAGGAGGATAATTTATGCCCAAAATAGTTATAACTTTACCACATACCATAGAGGAAAATGAAGCAAAACTTTTTTTGGCAATGAAGCTTTTTGAAATAGGAAAACTCTCTCTTGAACAGGCAGCATCGTTAGCAGGATTTACTATGCGTGGTTTTATAGAAATACTTGGAAAGTTTAAGCTTCCAGTGGTAGATTATGCACCAGAAGAATTAGAAGAAGATTTAAAAAACGCTTAAAAGTAAAGGAAATGAACAAGAAAGTAATTTTAGATACTACCTGCCTTATTGCTTTAGAAAAGTTGAATTTATTTAACTTATTATCACAACTTTATAGTAAAGTTTTAGTGCCTCCACAAGTTGTAAAAGAATTTTCATTAACACTACCAGATTTTATTCAAATAAGAAAAGTAAAAGATATAAAACTTCTTAAAGTGTTGATGTTGGAATTAGGAAAAGGAGAGGCAGAAGTTATTGCTTTAGCTTTAGAAGAAGGAGATTGTATTATTGTTTTAGATGATAAAAAAGCCAGAAAGATAGCGAAGGATTTAAATCTTAAAGTAACAGGAACTCTTGGTGTATTGCTAAAAGCTAAAAAGTTAGGATTAATAG
>JAGGXL010000179.1 GCA_021163085.1 Thermodesulfobacterium sp.
AAGTGGAAAAGAATATATTTTTTTAATCTTTCTGGGAGAGGGAGATGTATCAGGGTTGCTCTTAAAATCAAATATAAAATATTTAACTATATCTTCTTTTCTTTTAATTAAAAAATCAGTTATTCCACTTAAACAAACCTGAAAACTTCTCTGTGAGTCAAAAGAAGAATCTAATAAAATAATTTCAGTATTCAGTTTCAACTTCCTTTCCACTCCTAAAATTTTGGTTTTTTTGACCTTACCACTTCTTTCCATGTCAATCAAATAATTGAAATATCTTCTGATGGTTTCTACTGCAATTTTTTTAGAAAAAAAGTGTGACAAAGCATCCATCTTTCTTTCAAATCTATAAGTCAGCCAGAGAAAATCAAGCTTTTCTAAAAACTCCCTTTCATTATAAATATTTTCTATCAGTATTTCTTTACCCTCTAATTCCTTAAAAATTGTCTCAAAAAATTCATGGATAAAATTACCAACATCTACAGACTTTAATCCTATTTTCTCTGTTTCTTTCAGCTTTAAAAGATACTTAAAATAAAATTTTACTCCGCATTTAAGATAAGTTTCCAGAAAATATCTGCTTATTTCTGAATTTTTGATAATCTCTAAAAGCAGTTCTTTATCCTTTCTTGTTTTAGGGATACCCTCTTTTTCAGAAAGAATTTCAAAACTCAGCGGAATTAACTTTTCAACTGGCTTGACTTCTTTTTTTTCAAGTTCCCATTTAAGTTTTTGAATAAATCTTGAGGGTTCTCTGAATTCCTGAGTTTTTCCTTTTTCTACGAAAATATAAAATAGATGGACTTCTTCTGCACTTTTTATAAGCCTCTCAAAGTAATAAACCCATAATTCATTTCTGAAAACAGGAATACCCAGATAACTTTTGATTTCTTCTGTAAGAAGAGGATTAAAAGAAGGGGCTGGCGGTAAAATACCTTCATTCACATCAAGAATGACCAGCTTTTTAAAAGTAAGAAGTCTTGTTTCCAAAAATCCCATAATCTGAAGACCTTTTAAAGGATCCCCGATAAAAGGAATCGTCTCTTCTTTAAGAAGATATTCCAAAATCTCTAAAAGAAACTGTCCCGAAAATTTTTTATCTTTAAAATAAGTTTCCTCTTCAAATATAGGTAAAACTTTTGTCTCAACAATGTAAATATAATTTCTTAAAAGAACCGAGTGCCAATCCGCTTTTTCTTTTAACTTTTCAAATAAAGGTGAAAAAAGTTGTAAAATGCTTTTTAAATTTTCAGAAAGCTCAAAAGGAGTTTGTATTTCTTCCCAATTTCTAAAAAACAGCCTGTGAATTCTTTCTAAAAATTCTTTATATTCAGGAAATAACTCCTCAACCTCTTCCAGAGTTATTTTTAGATAACCTTTTTCTCTTAAAGCTGTTTCTATCTCACTTACTATTTTCTGGCAGGAAACACCTTCTCCAAATTCAAGTGCTAAAAAGTAAGGATGTTTAAGAATTTTGAGATAAATCTTAGTTGGATAAAAATTGCCCTCTTTTTCTTTTTGAGCTCTAATTAAATTTCTCACAAGCTGATTTAAGGGAATTTTAGTGATAGGATACTGAAGGGTAATATTTACTTCTATCAGATTTTCTTTTCCTTCTAAAGCATAAATAAGAGGTAACAAATTTAAAGAATTGGGAACAACTACTGCTATTTCATCTGGATTTTCAACTTTTTCCGGAATAAGAGCTGAGGCCTCCTTAACCTCTAAGTGAGGATCCGTAGTTTCATAAAAGTATACATGAGGGCTTTTAAAATTTTTCCTCTCGTAATACTCAGAAGAGATCCATTCATAATCTATTTCAAGGGCTTTAAGAGTATCCTTTATTACAGAGGGTAATGGTTCATAGGCTTCAAAAACAAAATAGCTCCTAAACTTTTCTTTAAAAAATTTAAAAATCTCTATCTCTACCTTTCTTAAAGCTGCAAAACCAATAAACCAGATTTCACTTATTTCCTTAGAAAGAGTATCTATATCTTTTTTTTCTTTCAAAATTTCTGACATCTTCTTCAGTCTATAAGAGTGATAAGAAAACTTTCTCTTCTCAATAAGGGAGGTAAACTCAAGGTAGTTAGTTCTTAATTCTTCAAAAATTTTTTGAGCTAATTCTGGAAGTCCTTCTGGAGGATAAATTAAATTTTCAGGGATTCTTCCCTCTTTTTCAAATTCTTCAAAAACTTCCAAAAACTTTAATCCCCAACTGAAATATTTTCTTAAGTTCTCTTCTCTTTTTTCAGAAAAAAGATTCTTTTTCTTCTCCAAAACTTCCAGAAAAGTAAAAACTCTCAATACATCAGGAACCTGAGGGGAAGGGGAATCTGTTAAATCAGTATAAAGATTTTCTACAAACTCCTCTAAGGATTGAATCTTTGGGAAAAAACCTGCCTCAATTTCTTTTAACTTAGCCTTTTCTTTGAGATAATTCTTAAAATAAAGCCCCGCTCTTTTGGTGGGAAAAATACACCATACTTTCAAGACATTTGAATCATTTAGGGAGTATTTATATAAAAATAGATTAGTTAAAGTTTTTAAAAAGTGGGAGCTGGGTGGGATAAGAAGACAGCTTTCCATCTACATTAACTTTTTGATGGTATATTAATTCCACCTTAAAGGGTTCAAAAGAAATTAAATATACCTTTATATTATCATTAGGAAATATTTTTTTCAACAAAGTATAGTAGTTTTCTAACTGGGTTTTATCAAACTCTTTATGAAGTTTAAATTCAAGAATAACCCATTCATCTTTTTTCTTTATTATTACATCTGGTCTTAGATCCAGAAAGTCATTATCTTCTTTAAAAACACCTTCAGGCTCCTTATATATAGCTACAA
>JAGGXL010000015.1 GCA_021163085.1 Thermodesulfobacterium sp.
CGTAAATAAGTCTAATTCTCGTCCATTTAGCCCTTTGATAATTCAGATAAAGAAAACAGAAGAAGGAAAATATTTTGGAGTAATATTGGTATGGAAAATTTGGAGGAAGTTTAAGGATTTTAATGATTTCGTAAATTTTGAAGTTGTTAAAAACTTTGAAATAGAAAAAATTAAATTAACTTGAAAAGAAGGAGGTTAAATATGTTTCAAGAAAAGGCACTTTTAACTTTTTATGCTGAAACACCGATTCATATGGGAGCAGGACAGTCGTTATCTTATGTAGACCTACCTGTCCAGAGAGAAAGAATTACAGGATTTCCAACTTTATGGGCAAGTGGGATAAAAGGTGTAATAAGAGATTTAGCTACAAGAAAGTGGAATAATGATAAAAATAAAGTTGAAGTAATTTTTGGACCTGAAGAAAGTGCTGAAGAATTTGCATCTTGTATTTCAATTACTGATGCAAAGATATTGCTTTATCCTATTCGTTCTGTAAGGGGAGTTTTTGCTTGGATTACTTGTCCTTTTGTTTTAAAAAGATTTAAAGGAGATTTAAAGAGTATAGGACTGGAATTAAAAAATGGTAAGCAGGAAATAAAAATTTCTGATTTTGAAGTTGAGGAAGATGAAGTTTTGGTTGGTGGTGAAGTGTTAAAAATAAATGAAAATAAGATAGCTCTGGAAGAATTTGTTTTTAACGTGAAAAAGGAAGAAAGGATAAAAAATTTGAGTAATAGTTTCAAAAATTTTTTACCTGAAAATGAACTTATAGATAATCTTGAAGATAGGCTTGTTATTGTGTCTGATGATGTTTTTAAAGATTTTGTAAATTATGCAGTAGAGATACGTACAAGAATAAAAATAGATCAGACTACAGGTACTGTAGAAGAAAAAGCTTTATTTACAGAAGAATTGATACCTTCTGAAAGTATATTTTATTCTTTGACGTTTATAACAGATCCTTATTTAGGATTAGAAGCAAAAATTTATGATAAACTTAAAGATGCAAAAATTAATAAAAAATTGAATTTAGATAAAGCCTTATCAAACTTATCAGAAGAAGAGAGGAAAAAAATTTTAAAAAATAATAAACTAATTGAAAAAGTGTCAAAAGCGTATAGTGAAAATTACTTTGTAGCTAAAGAAATAAAAGATAATTTAGATTCTCTTTTAAATAACGAACTTTTGCAACTTGGAGGAGATGAAACAATAGGAATGGGGTTTATGAGAGTAAAATTTTATTATAATGATAAAAAGAATCAGGAGGCATGAGGTATGAGAAATGTAAGAAAAACCGAGGAGCAAAAAAGGGCTTCATTTTGTTTGGCAGAAATCAAAAGCTTTAAAAGCAAGCATAAAAACAATGAAGAAAGTCTTAAAAAATTTAAAACTTCTGCAAGAAGTCTCCCTCAGTGTATTGTATCAGATGGACTGCTTCCAACTCTTGTTTTTTATAAATCGAAAGAAGAAAAGAAAAGTGTATACGAACTTTTAAATAAGTGGTTAAGAGAAAAAAGAATAATTAATAATGATGCCTTGGAAGAAATAGCAGAAGCGGACGCTCAAATTCTCCGTCTTGCAACTATGGAAGCTCTTGCTTTTGGTAATTGGTTAAAAAGATTGGTGGAGGTTGAAATTGAGAAGTGAAGAAAGGAAGGGTATAAAAAATTTAGAGGAAATAAAAGAAAAATTGCAAAAACTGCGAGATTTGATAAAAGAAAGGTACAAAGCAGAAGTGATAGGAATCTTTGGTTCTTACGTTCGCGGTGAGCAGAGAAAAGAAAGTGATATTGATATTCTTGTTAAATTTTACAGAGGAGCCACCTTATTTGAACTTGTTGGGCTTTCTCTTTTCCTTGAAGAAGAAATTGGTATTAAGGTAGATATAGTGCCATACGATGCAGTAAGAAAGGAAATAAAAGAAAAGGTGTTAAGTGAGGTAGTGTGCTTGTGAGAGATATAAAGCTGTATGTAAAAGACATATTGGATGCAATAAATGCGATAGAAAGATTTGTTGAAGGGATGAACTTTGAGAGTTTTAAAGAAGATGATAAAACTTCAAGTGCTGTAATAAGAAAATTTGAAATAATTGGTGAAGCAGCAAAAAACATTCCGCAGAGTATAAAAAAGCAATACCCTCATATTCCATGGAAAGAAATGGCAGGCTTTCGTGATAAATTTATCCATTTTTATTTTGGTATAGAATATGGTATCGTGTGGAATACTATAAAGTTAAGGCTTCCAAAATTAAAGAAAGATATAGAAACGATTTTAAAAGATTTATTGAAGGAGGAGCAAAAGTAATGAAATTTTCCAAAAAACAACATAATGGTGTTATAAATTTTAATTTTCTTCTCCCTTCTAAACTTCAAGAGGTTTTTAATATACCTTCTAAAGGCTTTCTCCCAACCACAAAAAAAGAAGCACTTCTTAAATATTTCAAAGAAGAGTTTGTTCAAAAGTTACCTTTTTCTAATTTTGCTCTCCTTTGGGGAAAATATATTCCTATTATTCAAGCAAATATTATTAAAAATGGAAGAAGAACTCCGCTATTTCCTCAAACCATAGGAAGTGAATCCAGATTTTGGTTTTTAGATGGGATTGTCAAAACTTTTGTGTGGGGGAAATTTAAAATAAAAATTGGAAATACCGAGAATTCCATCTTTTCTTTGTGTCAGAAAAAATCTGAAGAACTTGCGAAAAATCTCGAAAAGCAAGGATATAAATGCATTTTTAACAAGTGTTTTACTACCTTCTCTCGTCTTATCGTTGGTCTCGGAGCAGAGCATCCGTTAGAGACTTCTATAACACTCCATCACATATTCGGTATTCCCTATATTCCTGGAAGTGCCTTAAAAGGAGTTTGCAGAGTGGTAGCATTCTGGAGCCTTGCCAAAGAAATAGGGGTTACTGAAGATGAAGCCGAACTAAAAAGTTTTCAAGAAAAGTTTTACGGTGAACTTGCAAAAGACGAACCTGAAATTTTAAAATATCAACTTCTTTTTGGAGCAAAAAACTTTAAAGGACTCTTTCTTTTTTTAGACGCCTATCCTGAAATTCCCAAAGATGGAAAACTTTTTGATTTAGATGTGATGAACGTTCATTATAAAAACTATTATTCTGGAAACGAGCCACCTGCGGACTGGCAAAATCCAAACCCTATCTTCTTTTTAACAGTAAGAAAGGATATCCCTTTCAATTTTTATGTATTTTTTGACCAATATAGGTTTGAAAAATTAAAAAAAGAAAAATCAGAATTAGCAGATAAATTAGAAATAGAAAATATTGTTTCCGAAATAGAAAAATTACTTAAACAAGCTCTTCAAGAATTTGGAATAGGAGCTAAAACTTCCTTGGGTTATGGAATTTTTGAATAAAACTAATGCCAATTAAATTTAAAATCAAATTCAAATTAGAGAAATCAAAGCCTATAAAAGAATTTACACCAGATCGTTTACATGCTTTATTTTTAAATCTTTTTCCTGAAAAGATAGCTGAAAAATTTCACAAACCTGCTCGCTATAGACTTTTTTGCATCTGGTTTCCTAAATTTTTTAAATCTA